>DASTKF010000047.1:0-4464 GCA_035716065.1 Gaiella sp. | reverse complement strand
TCGGGCTCGGGACATACGAGGCGCTCCCGACCACGAACCCGCGTGTCTTCGCTCACGTCCGCCAGCACGACCGGGACACCGTCCTCTGCGTCCACAATCTCGCGCGCTCGGCCCAGGCGGTCGAGCTCGACCTCGCGCGCTACCGTGGGCGGACGCCGGTCGAGATGACGGGGCGGACGTCGTTTCCACCGATCGGCGAGCTGCCCTACCTGCTCACCTTCGGGCCGCGCGGCTTCTACTGGTTCCTCCTCCCGGAAGAGGATGCCGATGCGTGACCCGGCTGCGCTGACGAGCGAGGAGCTGATCGCGCTCGTCGAGAATGCCCGCTGGTTCGCCGCGAAGGGGCGCGCACTCGAGAGCGCCGAGGTCGTCGACGTGCCGGTGCGCGAAGGCCTCGTCGCGCTCGCGATCGTCGAGGTCAGATTCGCCGCGGGCACGCACGAGCACTACCTCGTCGCACTGGGCGAGGGCGACGAGCCGGTCGATGCTTTCGACCGCCCGGAGGTCGCCGCGCAGCTGGCGGCGCTCGCCGGCGTGCCCGCCGCCGGCGCCCACACCCGGTCGTTCGGCGTCGAGCAGTCGAACAGCTGCGTCGTGCTCGACGAGCTGCACGTGCTCAAGCTCTACCGCAGGCTCGAGGCAGGCCCGAACCCGGAGCTCGAGATCCTGCGCGTGCTGGCCGAGGCGCGGTTCCGGAATGCCCCTCGGCTCGAGGGGGCGCTCGAGACGCCGGGGCCTCCGCTCGGTACCGCCCTCGCCTCGGTGACAGCGCTGGTGCCGGCGGTCGGCGGGGGTTGGGAGCTGGCGCTCGACTCGCTCAGCGACGACCCGTCGTGGCTGCCCGACCGCGTGTGGCGGCTCGGGGAGATCACTGCTGAGCTGCATGCCGCGCTCGCGTCGTATCCCGATCCGGCGTTCAGCCCGGAGGAGCCGAGCGCCGAGTCGCTCGGCCTGCTCACCGCGGCGATCGACGAGGAGATCGCGACGACGTTCTCGACCCTCCCCGAGGACGACGCTCTCGGTGCGATCGCCCATCGCGTCGAGGACATCCGCGACGTCGTGCAGGAGCTCTCGGCCGCGGGGCCGTCGGGGCTCTCGATCCGCACGCACGGCGACTACCACCTCGGCCAGATGCTCTGGACGAGCGTCGCCGACTGGGTCGTGATCGACTTCGAGGGCGAGCCTGCGCGGTCGCTGCCCGAGCGGCGCCGCAAGCGGTCACCGCTCCGCGACCTCGCGGGGATGACGCGGTCGTTCGCGTACGCGGCCGACGCGTCGGTGCTGCTGAACGGCGTCGAGCCGCCCGCCGGCTGGCTCGACGCATGCCGCGGAGGATTCGTCGACGGCTACCTGTCGGCGGCCGACGAGCGGCTGCTGCCCCCGAGCCGGAGCGGCTTCGACCGCCTGCTCGGGCTCTTCGAGCTGGAGAAGCTCGTGTACGAGTTGCGCTACGAGACGCGGAACCGTCCGGAGTGGGCGTCGATCCCACTGGTCGGGCTTCTGCGTCTGCTCGAGACGGCGGCATGAGCCGGCCGGGGGAAGTCGACCTGTACCTCCTCGGCGAGGGACGCCACGAGCGGTTGTGGGAGCAGCTCGGCGCGCATCCGCTCGAGGGGGACGCAGGAGCGAGCTTCGCGGTGTGGGCGCCGAACGCGCGCGCGGTGTCGGTCGTGGGCGACTGGAACTACTGGAGCGAGGCCGCCGATCCGCTCGAGCCGCAAGCCGTCTCGGGAGTCTGGGCGGGGGTCGCGCCGAACGCACGCGAGGGGCAGACGTACAAGTTCTCCGTGCTCGGCGCGGACGGGGTCACGCGCCTCAAGGCCGACCCGGTCGCGTTCCGTGCCGAGCCGCCGCCGAGGACCGCCTCTGTCCTCTATCGCTCGCGGCACACGTGGCGTGACGGCGACTGGCTCGAGCGGCGGGAGGCAGCGGATCCGCTGGCGACGCCGATGTCGGTCTACGAGGTCCACGCGGGCTCGTGGCGGCAGGGGCTCGGCTGGCTCGACCTCGCCGAGCAGCTGACGCAGCACGTGGTCGAGCTCGGGTTCACCCACGTCGAGCTGATGCCCGTGATGCAGCACCCGTTCGGGCCGTCGTGGGGATACCAGGTGAGCGGCTACTACGCACCGCACGCGCCGCTCGGCGAGCCGGACGACCTGCGCGCCTTCGTCGACGCCCTGCACGCGGAGGGGATCGGCGTGCTGCTCGACTGGGTGCCCGCACACTTCCCACGCGACGAATGGGCGCTCGCGCGCTTCGACGGCACCGCGCTGTACGAGCACGCCGACCCACGCCGCGGCGCGCATCCCGACTGGGGCACGCTCGTCTTCAACTACGGCCGCCACGAGGTGCGGAACTTCCTCCTCGCGAACGCCCTCTACTGGCTCGAGGAGTTCCACGCCGACGGGCTGCGCGTCGACGCCGTCGCCTCGATGCTCTACCTCGACTACTCGCGAGAAGCCGGCGAATGGGTGCCGAACCGCTTCGGCGGCCGTGAGGACCTCGACGCGGTCTCGTTCCTCCAGGAGCTGAACGCCGTCGTGCATGCGACGCATCCGGGTGTCGCGATGCTCGCGGAGGAGTCGACCGCCTGGGCGGGGGTCTCACGTCCCACCGACGGCGGTGGGCTCGGCTTCACGTTCAAGTGGAACCTGGGGTGGATGCACGACACGCTCGGCTACCTGCGGCACGAGTCCGTGCACCGGCGCTGGCACCACGACGAGCTGACGTTCTCGATGGTGTACGCCTGGGACGAGAACTTCGTGCTGCCGCTCTCGCACGACGAGGTCGTGCACGGGAAGGGATCGCTCCTCCGCAAGCTGCCGGGCGACGAGTGGCAGCAGTTCGCGACGCTGCGCGCGCTCTACGGTCACATGTGGGCGCATCCCGGCAAGCAGCTCCTGTTCATGGGCGGCGAGCTCGGCCAGGGGACGGAATGGTCGGAGGGCGCGTCGCTCGATTGGTACGTGCTCGACTACCCGTTGCATGCCGGGCTCTGCCGGTGTGTCTCCGACCTCAACCGGGCCTATCGGGGAGAGCCGGCGCTCTGGGAGGTCGACTTCCGGGCCGAGGGGTTTCAGTGGCTCGTCGGCGACGCGCGCGATGACAACGTGCTCGCGTATGCACGGTTCTCCGCGGACGCGTCGCGCGTGCTCGCGTGCGTCGTCAACTTCTCGCCGGTCGTCAGGCACGGCTGGCAGATGCCCCTTCCTCTCGGCGGCGCCTGGAGCGAGGTGCTGAACACCGACGCGACGGACTACGGCGGCTCGGGCGTCGGCAACCTCGGCCGGATCGTTGCGGTTGCCGAGCCGCTCCACGGCCGGCCCTTCTCGGCCGCGGTGACCCTGCCGCCGCTCGCCGCGGTGTGGCTCGCACCGACGGAGGCTCGTCACGACGCATAGCCCGGTGTCAGACACCGTCTCGTGTCAACCCTGAACAGCACCGAGCTCGTGCCAATCTCTCAACAGGGCTCAGGCCTGCAGCGGACTCGCATCGGGCGCACGTCGAGGACGCGCGCAGAGCTCGGTCACCGCCGGCGTGACCCGCAGCGGCATGGATGCACGGATCCGGCCCTGTGGAGCGATTGGCGCAGAGTCGGTGCGATCTGCCCTTGACTGAAATCGGTGTCTGACACCGTTCCCGCGTGTGGAGAACCTTGGTGCCGGCACTCGGTGCGAAGGCGCCTTCCGACCCCGGAGCTAGGGTGCCCCGGTGAGTCGCGCAGTGTGGCCCGGAAGGCCGTTTCCCCTCGGCCCGACCTGGGACGGCCACGGGACGAACTTCTCCCTCTTCAGCGAGAACGCGGACGGCGTCGAGCTCTGCCTGTTCGACGACGAGGGTCGCGAGGAGCGCGTCGACGTCGCCCAGCGGACGTCGCACAACTGGCACGTCTATCTTCCCGGCGTCGGCCCTGGACAGCGCTACGGCTACCGGGTGACCGGTCCGTGGGAGCCGACCGCGGGCCATCGCTTCAACCCGGCGAAGCTCCTCATCGATCCCTATGCAAAGGCGATCGAGGGCCCGATCGAGTTCGGCAGGGCGCGGGTGCTCGCATACGCGCCGGGCGAGGAGGACGTGCTGGACCTGGAGGACTCTGCGCCTGCGATTCCGCGCTCGGTCGTGACCGACGACTCGTTCGACTGGGAGGGAGACGAGCCTCTGCGGCGCCCATGGGCGGAGACGGTGATCTACGAGCTGCACGTCAAGGGGTTCACGCAGCGCATGCCTGGCGTGCGCGACGACCTGCGCGGCACATACGCGGGCCTCGCCTCAGACGCGGCCGTCGGTCATCTGCGCGATCTGGGGATCACCGCAGTGGAGCTCCTCCCGGTCCACCACATCGCCGACGAGGACTTCCTCGTCGAGCGCGGGCTGACCAACTTCTGGGGCTACTCGACGATCGGCTTCCTGGCGCCCCATGCGGGCTATGCCGCCACGGGAACGCGCGGCGAGCAGGTGCGCGAG
>DASTKF010000046.1:0-14000 GCA_035716065.1 Gaiella sp. | reverse complement strand
ACATCGAGAAGCTGCTCGAGGTGCTCCAGCGGCTCGTCGACTCCGGGAACACCGTGCTCGTGATCGAGCACAACCTCGACGTGATCAAGCAGGCCGACTGGATCGTCGACCTCGGCCCCGAGGGCGGCGAGGCCGGCGGCGAGGTGATCGCGACCGGCACGCCGGAGCAGGTTGCCGACGTCGAGGAGAGCCACACAGGGCAGTTCCTTCGCAGCGTGCTCGCGCAGCCGGCCGCCGCTGCAGCCTGAGCGACCGAAACCGTCAGACGCTCGCCGCGGACGGCGCCACGGCGTCGAGCCGGCCGAGCCAGACGGTCGCGCCCATCGTCGCGAAGAGCTCGCGCGCCTCCTGCAGGAGCGGAGCGGCCTCCTCGACGCGCCCGACCGAGTGGAGCCAGGTGCCATAGTCGGCGAGCACCGGGGCGAGCCAGAACGCGTAGCCGAGGTTGCGCGCGTTCGCAAGCGCAATCGCGAAGGCGTCGGCAGCCGCGTCGTCGTCGCCGGCAGCCGCCGCAGCGTTTGCCCGCACGCGGTTGAGCTGCGATTCCACAGCGCGCGAGCGGATCGCGGCGGAGAGCTGCTCGACCCTCGCCACGACTGCGAGCGCGGCTTCGTGGTCGGAGGAGAGGATGGCGTACGTCGCCGTGTCGCGCAGAGCGTCGGCAACGGTCTGCGACGGCATCAGGTCGGAGGAGTCGACGAGAGACTCGGTGACTGCCGCGATCGCATCCGCGTGACGGCCCTCCAGCTCGGCGGTCAGCCGCCGCTTCCAGAGCGCAAAGTTGCGCAGCTGGACGTCGGTCGTCTCGACGTCGTCGAGCAGTGCCCCGAGCCACCGCCGCGCATCGTCCTCCCGGCCGCTATCGAGATGGATCCTGGCGAAGGTGAGGCCGTCGCTCTGGTCGGGATGCACCTCCTCCGGCGCTAGCTCGCGCTCGAGCCGCAGGGCCTCGTTCCACTCACCGCGGTACAGCGCCTCCTCGAGGAGGCCGCTGACGAGCTGTAGTTCCCAGAAACGGTCGCCGCGTCGCCGCGCCAGCGCGAGCGCGTCGGGAAGCAGCCGAAAGGCCTCCTCTTCGCGGTCCCAGGAGCAGAGCAGGACGTACAGGTTGTTGTAGGCACGCAACGCCTCGAAGACAAGGTCGTTGGCGAGTGCGATCTGCAGGGACTGGCGCAGCAGCGCCTCCGACTCGTAGCGGTGGTTGCGGACGATGAGGCTCTTCGTGTTGAGTGCGGAGGAGATGACGTCGGGCAACTGCAGGTCCTCGGCGACGTCCAGCGCCGCCTCCGTCCACCGTGCGGCCTCGCCCGGGTTGCCGGCGAAGTGCTGCAGCCGACCGATCTGGGCCGCAAGCGCGGCGACGTCGGGATCGGGCTTGTCGACAGACAGGACGTCGAAGGCGTCCTCCGCGAGCTCGATCGCGTCCTCGAGCTTGCCGAGCCGCCACATGGTTTGGGCAAGGGCCGCCGAGATCCGGGCGCGCTCGTGCGTCGCGCCCGCGTCTTTCGTCAGCCGCTCGGCCCGCCTCAGCAGGTCCTCCGAGACGGGCAGCCTGTCCGCCGCGCGTGCTCGGTCGCCGGCCCGTTCGAGGAGACCGGCTTGCTCGAGCGGCTCCTCAGCCAGCTCCGCCGCCGCCTCGAAGAGGCGCAGCGCGTCTTCCGTGGCTGCGAGTGACGCCGCGCGCTCTCCCGCACGGGTGAGCCATCCTCGTGCGTCCGCCTTGATATCGGCGGCGTCCGCGTCGTCGGGCTGGGCGCGTTCGGCATCGAGCAGGTGCGTCGCGATCACCTCGGCGATCTCGTCCGGGTCGATTCCTGCCTCGCTCGCGAGGAAACGGGCAGCCGCGACATGCTTGGCCTTTCGGTCACGGCGGGAGAGCGTCTCGTGCGCGACGCGCTGGACGAGCGCCTGGAGGAAGCCGTACTGCCCGCGTTCGGGAGACCTGGGATCGGTGTCGAGGTAGAGCAGCTCCTTGCGGACGAGCGCGGCGAGCAGGCCCTCGACGTCGTCCGTGTGGGGGGAGAGCGCCGTGAGCCCGCGCGCGGAGAACGTCTTGCCGAGGACGGAGGCGTCCTGGAGGAGGCGTCGCTCAGGCTCGGGTAGCCCGTCGAGCCGGCTTGCGATGAGGGCGTGAAGGGTCTCGGGGACGTCGAGGTCGTCCAGGTCACCGACGACCTGGTAGCCGGTCTCACCCGGCTCGAGCAGGCCACGGTCGAGCAGCGTGCGGACGGTCTCGACGGCGTACAGCGGGATCCCGTCCGCCCGCTCGCGGATCCGGGCGACCGCGTCGTCGGGGAGGCCCGGCACGAGACCGCGCAGAAGCTGGTCGATCGCCACGGCCGGGAGCGGCTCGAGCTGGAGGGAGGTGAAGCTGCGGATCCCGGCGCCCCAGGTCTCGTGCCGTTCGGACACCTCGGGGCGCGCGAGCGTGAGCACGAAGATGGGGAAGGTGCGCGACCATTCGAGCAGGTACTCGAGGAAGTCGATCAACGCCGTGTCGGCCCACTGAATGTCTTCGACGACGAGGATCACCGGATGCTGCTCGGCCATTCGCTCGAGGAACAGCCGCCAGCCGGAGAAGAGGTCCTGCCGGTCCGGCGCCACCCGGTCGGTGAGGCCGAGCAGCTGCTGGAGCCGCGGCTCGACGAATGCGCGCTCGTCCGGATCGGAGACGATCTCGTCGAGCACCAGGGCGAGCTTCGCGACCGCTTCGTCGGCCGGGTCCTCCTCGGCGATCCTCGCGCGCATGCGGATCGTCTCCGCGAGTGCCCAGTACGCGACGCCCTCCCCGTAGGCGAGGCAGCGGCCGCGGTGCCACCACGCCTGCTCGACGAGCCCGTCGACGTACTTCTCGAACTCCCAGGCGAGCCTCGACTTGCCGATCCCCGCGACGCCTATCACCGACAGCAGATGCGAGTGCCCCTCCTCGGCGGTCGCATGGAACACGTCCTTCGCGAGTCGCAGCTCGCGGTCTCGTCCGACGAAGGGCGCCTCGAGACCCGCCGAGCGACCCTCGCCGCCCCGGGCCGCCACGACACGTAGCGCGCGCCACAGCGACACCGGCTCGGCCTTACCCTTCAAGTCGACGGCCCCGGCATCCTCGAACGCGACCGCCGCGTTCGCGGCCCGCCGGGTCGCATCGCCGGCGAGCACCGTGCCGGGCTCGGCGGCCGCCTGGATGCGCGACGCCGTGTTGACGAGATCGCCGGCGACCATGCCCTGCCCCTCGGCGCCGAGCGTCACCGCCGCCTCACCGGTGAGGACGCCTGCGCGTGCCTGCAGTGCCGGATCCAGGGCCGGGATCGCCGCGACGAGCTCGAGACCTGCGCGTACGGCTCGCTCGGCGTCGTCCTCGTTCGCCACCGGCGCGCCCCACACGGCCATCACGGCGTCGCCGATGAACTTCTCGATCGTGCCGCCGTAGCGCTCGACGATCTGGCGGGAGGTGTCGAAGTAGCGTGTCAGGAGCTCGCGTGTGTCCTCGGCGTCACGTCCCTCCGACGCCGCCGTGAACCCGACCAGGTCCGCGAACAGCACCGAGACCAGCCGCCGCTCGGCCTGTGACCGGGCGGCCTTCGCGGACGTCTGGCCTGCCGGCGTGGCGAGCGATCCCCCGCACTCCCCGCAGAACTTGGCACCGGGGGCGTTCGAGGTGCCGCAGGACGCGCACGCGCGCGTCAGCGGCGCCCCGCACTCGCCGCAGAACTTGCGGTTCCCCTCGTTCGTCTCCCCGCAGGCCGCACAGTCGACCGAAGCCACGATCGCACTATCGCCGATCCGGGGGACATCGGCGACACGTACCCTCGGGTCGTGAGCGAGCGTCTCAAGCCCGTACAGGCGGCCGACCGGGTCGGTGCCGAGCGCGCTGCTGCAGGCGAAGCCGCGGCACGCGCCTGGTGGCGGCGCGTGCCGAAGGTACTGACGGCGCCGCGCGCGGTGTTTGTCGCGCTCTCGGAGACCGACGACCTCGACGTCGACGCGCGCTCGGAGCCGGTCCTCCTGATCGTGATCCTCGCGGGGATGGCGTCGATCGTCCTCACCCCGGCCTGGGGGACGGTGATGGACGACGGCACGGTGGACGGCCTTGTGCTCGTCGTCCTGACGTTCGTCGGCGGGCTGTTCTACGGCGCCGCCGGCTACTTCCTCCTCGGCCTCGCGCTCTGGCTCGGCGCGAAGGGAGTCGGGGTCGAGGCGCCGTTCCGGATCGCGCGGCAGCTGGTCGCGTTCGCGGCGGTGCCGATCGCGCTCTCCGCGGTCGTCGTCGTCCCGGTGATCGCCCTCCGCTACGGCTGGGACTGGTTCCGCACCACCGGCAGCGATACCCGGAGCGAGCGCGACGTCGTCATCGGAATCGGGCTCGCGTTCATGGCGTGGTCCGTCGCGCTCGTGGCCCTCGGCCTGCGCACGACGTTCCGGCTGCCGTGGCGTGGGGTCGTCGGCGCGCTGCTCCTCGCCGGCGTGATGGTCGCGGCGTTCGCTGTACTGCCGACCGCCCTCTGAGCCCTACGCCCGCGCCGCTGACCCCCTGAACGCCCGGAGCTCTTCCTCCGACATCCCGTACGTGTGCACCTCCTCGGGGAAGCGGTGCTCGCGGACGTCGTCCGCATATGCCGAGACGGCGTCGCGGATGACGCTCGCGAGATCCGCGTACTGCTTCACGAACCGCGGCGACTGGCCGTCGTAGAGCCCGAGGAGGTCGTGCCAGACGAGCACCTGCCCGTCGGTGCCGCCGCCGGCGCCGATGCCGATCGTCGGCACGGTGAGGTGCCCCGTGATCTCGTCGGCAACCGGGGCCGGCACCGCCTCGAGCACGATCGAGAAGCAGCCCGCCGTCTCGAGCGCGCGGGCGTCGTCGACGAGCCGGCGCGCCTGGTCGGCCGTCCGGCCCTGGGCCTTGAAGCCCCCGAGCGCCGTGGCCGACTGCGGCGTGAGGCCGATGTGGCCCATGACGGGGATGCCGGCGCCGACGATCGCCCGCACACGGGAGAGGGACTGGCCGGCGCCTTCGAGCTTGACCGCATCCGCAGCCGCGTCCTTCACGAACCGGATCGCGTTGGCGACCGCCTCGGCGTCGGAGACCTGGAACGAGCCGAACGGCATGTCGGCGATCACGAGCGGGCGGCGCGCGCCGCGGGTCACGGCGCGGGTGAGGACGATCATCTCGTCCATCGACGCCGGCACGGTCGAGTCGTGGCCGAGGACGGTCATCGCGGCGGAGTCCCCGACGAGGATCAGGTCGACGCCCGCCTCGTCGGCGAGGCGCCCCGACGGGGCGTCGTAGGCGGTCACCATCACGATCGGCTGGTGGCGCTCCTTCATCAGCGCGAGCTCGGTGATGGGCAGCTTGCCCGGGGCGGGCGTGCCGGGTGCGGGTATGCGCGGGCGGGTGCTCACGATTCCTCCTTGCGAGGCTCGAGGGGGACGTTGTCGATCAGGCGGGTCGAGCCGACGCGGACTGCGGCGGCAAGGGTGGGCGGGTCGAACGGCGCGACGGCGACGTAGTCGACGTCGAGGCCGGCGGCCTCGAGGATCGCGCGGGCGGTCTCCGGATCGCCGGTCGCGAGCGCGCGCGGCAGGGCGAGCGCCCGGGCGCGCTCCTCCGCCGAGAGGCGGACATTGCGCGACGAGAGCGCGAGCCCGTCCGCGTCGCGCACCGTCGGGACGACGACCAGCTCGAGCTCGAGGTTCAGGTCGGCAACCATCCGGCGGAGGAGGGCGACCTGCTGTGCGTCCTTCTGGCCGTAGAACGCGAGGTCCGGGCGGACAGCGTTGAAGAGCTTGAGACAGACGGTCGCGACGCCGCGAAAGTGGCCGGGGCGGTGCTCGCCTTCCAGCGTCGCTCCGAGCTCGGTCACCTCGACCCAGGTCTGGTAGCCGGGCGGGTACATCTCGGCGGCGGACGGCGCGAAGACGACGTCCACCCCCGCCTCGCGCGCCGCGTCGAGGTCGCGTCGCTCGTCGCGCGGGTAGCCGTTCAGGTCGGCCGGCTCGCCGAACTGCGCCGGGTTGACGAAGAGGCTCATCACGACGGTGTCGCACCGCTCTCGAGCGGCAGCGAGCAGCGCAAGATGCCCCGCGTGGAGCGCGCCCATCGTGGGAACGAGACCGACCGTCCCGCCGCGCCGGCCGGCGAGGGCGGCCCGGACGTCCACCACGGTGCGCGCGACCATCACGCCCGTCCGCCAAGTGACACTGTGTCACGTGCAGTCAGCTGCGCCAGCTCGTCGTAGGCGGCGAGGAGGTGCGGGGCGGTCTCGGCGATGGCGGCTCGGTGGCGCTCGACGGTCTCCCAGTCGCCGCGCTCGATCGGGCCCGTCAACTGAAAGCCGTTGTCGATCACGCGCCGCATGAGCGGGTCGAGCGCCTCGGCCGGAACGGCGGCCTCCGCGAGCAGCTCGCTGGCGGCCCGGTGGAGGGTGACGAGGTAGTTCGACGCGATCGCCGCGCCGGCGTGGTAGAGCGCGCGGCGGTCGTCGGCGAGCGGGAACGGTCGTAGGCCGAGGAGGGCGGCGAGCTCGTTCGCGACCGCGAGCGCCTCCTCCGACTCACCGGTGACCGCCGCCCAGGCGCCGTCGAGCTGCTCCGGCCCGCGGTCGTGCGTGAACGTCTGCAGCGGATGGAGGGAGAAGCGGCGTACGTGCGGGTCGAGCGCGCCCAGCGGCGTGCCGCCGCTCACGTGCGCCAGCCAGGGGCCGGGCGCGATCGCCGAGGCGACCTCGGCAATCGCGCGGTCGGGGACGCAGAGGAGCACGAGCTCCGCTTCGCCCTCTCGGAGCGACAGGCCCCGCTCGGCCAGGCGCGCGCTCATCGCGCTGCCCACGCTGCCGCGTGCACCGATCACGTTGACGCTCTCGATCATGTGTCTGGCTCCAGTTCCGTGCGGATACCGGGCTGCTCGCAGCCTATCGGACGACCGTCGCGCCGTGCGAACGAGGCCATGTCCGAACAGGACATGTTCTCCGTACGTCGTGCTCGCCGAGGCACTCGATGCCACTGCTCACCCTCGACGGCGCGCCTGCCCGCGCGGTCGTCGCGCAGACCGACGCGGCCGTCCTCGGGATGTCCTAGCGATCGGGGTCAAGGCGCGGCGGACGCGCGACGCGTGCTCACCTCACCCGACGGCCGTGCGCTCCACGAGGCGGCGAAGCAGACCTCGCTCGACCGCGGGCCACTCGTCGTCCGTGATCGAGTACCACGCGCTGTCGCGGTTCTCGCCGTCGCGGACGAGCATGTGCTTGCGATGGATGCCCTCGAAGGTGGCGCCCATCGCCTCCATCGCGCCGCGCGAGCGCTCGTTCCGCGCATCCGTCTTCAGCTCGACGCGGCGGCAGCCCCAGACGTCGAACGCATGCCGCAGCATCAGGAGCTTCGCCTCCACGTTGACGCCGGTGCCCCACGCCGAGGGATGGAGCCACGTCCAGCCGACCTCGACCGACCGGTGCTCCGGCCGCAGCGCGAGGAAACGCGTCGAGCCCACGACTTCCTTGTGACACAGTGTCACAAGGGGGATCTCCGCACCCGCCTGCGCTGTTGCGAGGGCGTCGTCGAGCCAGACGTCGAAGTCCGCCCGCGTCGACGGGTGGACAAGCGAGAGCCAGCGCCAGGTGCGCGGGTCGCGAGATGCCTCCCAGAGCCCCTCGGCGTGCCGCGCCTCCATCGGCTCGAGCCGCACGCGGTGTCCCTCGAGAGTCGGCGCGCGCCACGGAGTCACGTGTCTAGACTACGACCGTGCCGATCTACGAGTACGCATGCATGAAGTGCGAGGAGCACTTCGAGGAGCTCGTCCGCTCGGAGGGGCAGGTCGTGACGTGCCCGAGCTGCGGCGCCGCGAAGGTGCTCAGGCAGCTGTCGGCGTTCGCGGTCCACGGCGCGCAGGCGAAGCCGAGCTTCACGTCGGCCTCCGGCGGCGGCGGCGGCGGCGGCTGCTGCGGCGGCGGCTGCGGCTGCCACTAGCACGTCGCCCTTCTCGCGAGGTCAGCCTGTCGAGGTGGCCGCCTCCGGCGAGCGCGCAAGATGGCGAATCGTGAGCGCCGCTCCGGCGAGGAGCAGGGCCGCGACTATCACGACGACCCAGACGTCGTCCGACGTCGGCTTGACGACCATCGCGAAGACGATCGCGAACAGGAACATCAGGTCGATCCGAAGGGCCGCGAACACACGCCG
This sequence comes from Gaiella sp., assembly GCA_035716065.1. GTDB lineage: Bacteria > Actinomycetota > Thermoleophilia > Gaiellales > Gaiellaceae > Gaiella. The sequence goes on along the minus strand of DASTKF010000046.1, from coordinate 5,837 downwards.
AATCAGGCGCTGTCCTTCGGCGGTTTGTGGGCCGACAACCGCTATCCGCTTCGCCGTCGGGCCGAGGTAGGCCGCGCCGAGCACGGCGGAGCCGAGCCACGCGACGAGCGCGAAGTCGACCCAGAGCCGTCCCCACGGCCAGTCGCCGTCGATCATCAGCCCGATCCCGGCGAGCAGGACGACGATGGACGTGGGCGTGAATAGACGCTCGCCGAGGCGGCCCGCGTTGCCGGCGAACCGAGCGATCACCGTGGGGTCGCCGGAGCGGAGCTCGATCATGCCGTACATCTGGACGTAGAACCCGCCGCCGACCCAGACGATCGCGCCCGCGATGTGCACGAACAGCAGAATCTGATACCAGGTCATCTTTCGCCTCCCGGAGAACGTGCGCTCCGCCGAATCCTCCAGTGGCGGTCGGACGGTGTGGCGCGGCGACCCGCCGGGGCGCGCCGTACAGTGTCCCGATGGACGCCGACCGTGTAGCCCAGCTGCTCGACGAGGCGGGCCGGGCGGCCGTCTGCACGCGCTGCTCGCTCCACGCCGGCCGCACGCAGGTCGTTTTCGGAGAGGGTGATCCAGACGCGGAGCTGGCCCTCGTCGGCGAGGCGCCCGGGTTCCACGAGGATCGGGAGGGAACACCGTTTGCGGGTCGCGCGCGCGAGCTTCTCGGTCGCCTGCTCGGCGGGGTCGGCCTGTCGCTCGACGGGGTCTATCTCGCGACGGTGCTCAAGTGCCGGCCGCCCGGAAACCGAGATCCGCTGCCGGAGGAATCCGCCGCCTGCGAGCCGTACCTCTACCGCCAGCTCGATCTGGTCCAGCCGCGTGTCGTGGCAACGCTCGGGAGCTTCGCGACGGCGCTGCTCTCCGGCCGGGCGCTCGGGATCACGCGCGTCCACGGCCAGGAGCAGGAGGTGACGCTCGGGGGGCGCCGCGTGACGCTGTACCCGCTCTACCACCCGGCCGCCGCGCTCTACACGCCGACGATGCTCGAGGTGCTCGAGCGGGACGTCGCGCGGCTGCCGGAGCTGCTCGCCGACGGAGAGGTCCACGCGCGCTCCCCCGTCGCCGAGCTCGTGCCGCCCGTCGTGCCGTCCGCAGACCGCCGGGAGCGGCAGCCGGTGCAGCTCGGACTGTTCTGAATGGCATCCCTCGTGCTCGAGAGCGGCTCGGCCGAAGAGACCGAGGCGATCGCGGCGCGGCTCGCCCGCTCTCTCGCGCCGGGGGACGTCGTCCTCGTCTCGGGCGAGCTCGGCGCGGGAAAGACGACGTTCGTCCGCGGTGCGTGTCGCGCGCTCGGCGTCGCGGGCCGTGTCACGAGCCCGACGTTCACGATCGGCCACCGCTACAGCGGCAGGGTCGACGTCTCCCATCTCGACCTCTACCGCTTTTGCGGCCTCTCGGCGGCGGAGTGGAGCGATCTCGAGCCGTACTTCGAGGACGCAGTGGTGTTCGTCGAGTGGCCGGAGGCCGGGGCGGGCGTCCTGCCGGAGCCGCGGGCGCACGTCCGGCTCGAGCATGTCGCGCCCGACACTCGGCGCATCCTCGTCGACACGGTCGACCGGACGCTGCTGGAAGAATCGACGGGTGCTGGTCCTGGCCTTCGACACGGCGACTGACGTCGCGACGAGCGCGCTCCTCGACGACGGCGAGATCCTCGGCGAGCGCGCCTCGGTCGCGAAGACCTTGCTCGAGGACGTCGACGCGCTCCTGCGCCGCGCTTCCGCACGACCGCGCGACGTCGAGGCGCTGGTCGTCGGCACGGGCCCCGGCAGCTTCACGAGCACGAGGATCGGCCTCGCGACCGCGCGCGGCCTCGCGCTCGCGCTCGGCATCGAGGGCGCAGGCGTCTCCACGCTCGCCGCGCTCGCGGAGGGCTCCGAGGGTGGCTTGCCGGTGATCGACGCCCGGCGCGGCGAGGTCTTCGTGCCCGGCTTTGGAGCCGTCTCGCCGGAGGACGTGGCCGCGGCGGGACGGCTCTGCGTCGGTGACGGCGCGCGCCGGTACCGGGCGGTGCTCGAGGCGAACGGGGGAGAGGTGCCCCCGGACGACGACCCGCGCCATGTGCCGCACGCCCGGTTCCACGCGCGTCTCGCCGTCACGTTCGGCCCGGTCGAGGCGATCGAGCCCGTCTACGTCCGCGCCCCCGACGCGGAGCGCTGGCGCGGATGATGCTCGGTCTCGAGCTGCGCCGCCTCGAGCTGGCGGACCTCGACGCGATCGAGCGCATCGAGCGGGCGTCCTACCGCGCGCCCTGGTCGCGCTCGATGTTCGCGTCCGAGCTCGCGAAGCCGAGCTCGCTGTCGTTCGGCGCCGTAGACGAGAGCGGCGATCTCGTCGGCTACGTCGTCCTCTCCCGCTACGTCGACGCCTGGCACGTGATGAACGTGGCGGTCGCGCCCGAGCGGCGGCGCCAGGGCATTGCGTCGGCGCTGCTCCAGCGCCTGCTCGAGCTGACGAAGGACGACTCGCTGCGCGGCTACACGCTCGAGGTACGAGTCTCCAACGCGGGGGCGATCGCGCTCTACGAGCGCTTCGGCTTCCGTCAGAAGGGCCTTCGCCGTGGCTACTACACCGACAACCGCGAGGACGCGATGATCATGTGGCGCGACGCGTGATCCTCGGCGTCGAAACCTCCTGCGACGAGACCGCGGCCGCCGTCGTGGACGAGGATGGCGTCGTGTTGTCGTCGGTCGTCGCGTCGCAGGCCGACCTCCACGCGCGATACGGCGGGGTCGTGCCGGAGATCGCCTCGCGGCGTCATCTCGAGCTCGTCTCGCCGGTGATCCGCGCGGCGCTCGAGGATGCGTCGACGGAGCTCGGCGAGATCGGGCGCATCGGCGTCACGCAGGGCCCGGGCCTCGTCGGCGCGCTGCTCGTCGGGCTCTCGGCCGCGAAGGCCCTCGCGTGGGCGGGCGGCATCCCGCTCGTCCCTGTCGACCATCTCCGGGGCCATGTCGCGACGCTCTATCTCGCGCCCGACCCGCTGGAACCGCCCTTCACGTGCCTGCTCGCGAGCGGGGGCCACACGCTTGTCCTGTCGGTGCGCGACCGGACGGGCTACGAGGTGCTCGGCTCGACGCTCGACGACGCCGCCGGCGAGGCGTTCGACAAGGGCGCACGGTTGCTCGGGCTCGGCTACCCGGGCGGGGCGGAGATCGACCGCCTCGCGCGGGAGGGCGACGCCGAGGCGTTCTCGTTCCCGGTCGCGCGCGTGCCCGGCCTCGATCTGTCCTTCTCGGGGTTGAAGACCGCCTTGCTCTACGCGGTGCGCGACCTCTCCGACGACGAGCTCGCGGCGCGACGAGCGGATCTCGCGGCGTCGTACCAGCACGCAATCGTCCGCGCCCTGGTCGGCCGTCTCCACGCCGCCGCCGAAGAGACAGGGGACGGCACGATCGCGGTGGTCGGCGGCGTCTCCGCCAACTCGGAGCTCCGCGCCGCGCTGCCCGACGCGCGCTTCGTCCCGCTCTCGCTCTGCACGGACAACGCCGCGATGATCGCGTCGGCGGCCCGCTTCGCGAGCTCCATCGAGTCCCCCGGCTACCTTGGCCTCGATGCCTACGCGTCGGTGTAGGAGCGCGCTCGGCGCGCTCGCGGTGCTCTGCGCCCTCGCGCTCGGCGGTGCGGCCGGCGGTGCGGACGGGCCGTCGGTCGGCGCGGCCGGATGGCAGGGGCTTCTCGGCAGCCGGCCTGACCCCCAGCTCGGAGGCAGGTGGATCGTCGTCCTGCGCGCGCCGTCGCTCGCCGATCGCGTCCGTCGCGCTGGAGGTGGTGCGACCGAGCGGCAGATGCGCGGGTGGACCGCCGCCGCGCAAGCGGCACAGCGGAAGGCGATCGCCGGCCTCTGGTCGCGCGGAGCGCCGGTCGACCCGGAGCAGTCGTTCGTGCGCGTGATGAACGGCTTCGCCGGAGCGATCGACCCGGCATTCCTTCCGACGATCGAGCGTTACCCCGCGGTCGCGGGCGTGTACCCCGTGCGCGCTGCGTACCCCGCCGCGCTGCCTCGCACGTCACTGGACAGCGAGGCGTTCGGGGCGGCCAGCGGCCGGCGGGTCGGCCTCGAGATCTCCGGCTTCGACGGCTCCGGCGTGACGGTCGCGCAGCTCGACACGGGCGTCGACCTGCGCCACCCGTACCTCCAGGGCCGGCTGCTCCACGGGATCGACATCCTCGACGCGGACGGCGACCCGTCGGCGGAGCAGAACCCGACCGAGCCGGGACGGCCGGAGCGCCACGGGACCGGGATGGCAGGGCTCGTGGTCGGCATCCGCGGGCCGGCCGGCCTCCACGGCGTCGCTCCCGGCGCGTCGCTGCTCCCGATCCGCGTCGCCGGCTGGCAGCCCGACGCGGACGGAGGCGTCTCCGTCTACGGCCGCACCGACCAGGTGCTCGCGGGTCTCGAGGCGGCGGTCGACCCGAACGCCGACGGAGATGCGCACGACGCCGCACGGGTCGCGCTGGTCGGGGTCGTCGAGCCGTTCGCGTCGTTCGCCGACAGCCCGCTCGCGCGGGCCGGCCGCGGGGCGCTCGCCCTGGGGACGCTCGTCGTCGTACCCGGCGGCAACGACGGCCCTGCCGGCCCCGGCTACGGAAGCCTGGCCGGACCCAGCGGCGCCAGGGGCGCGCTCGCCGTCGCGGCCTCGGACTCGCGAAGCGAGCGACCGACCGTCCACGTCCTCCTCCGCGCCGGGCTGCGCGTGCTCGCGTCCGGCGAGACGGCGCTCGGCGGCGCGGCCGGGCCGGAGGAGGTCGTCTCGGCCCCGGTCGTAGCGCTGCCGAGCCGGCAGGCGGTGGCCGTCACCAAGGGGAATGCGCTCGACCGGCTGTTCGACGCCGACGGCTACAGCCGCGTGGCTGGCGGCGCCGTGCTCCTCCCGTCGGGGCCGACGACGCCCGAGGCCGTGGGCGAGCTCGCGTCCGCGGGCGCACGTGCCGTTCTCGTCGACGGGCCGATCCCCGCAGGCTCGCTCGGGGTCGACGAGCCGGTCCAGGTCCCGGTCGTGGGCGTCTCCGCGGCGATTGCAGCGGAGGTGAGGCGCGACCTGACGGCAGGCGTCCCCGTCGAGCTCGGCGTCGGCGCCGCCGCGTTCGGGCAGAACCCGGACCTACGCACGGTGGCGCCGTTCTCCAGCACGGGCCTCGCTCTCGACGGAAGCCAGGGGACGGAGGTCGCCGCACCGGGGGTGGGGCTCGTCACATCGGTCCCCGGCCGCAACGAGGGCGGGACGGCGCGGTACGGCACGCTGAGCGGATCGAGCGCCGCGGCGGCGGTGGTCGCGGGGGCGGCGGCGCTCCTGGCCGAAGCGCGCCCCGATCTCGACGCCGCGGGCCTTCGCGGTGCGCTCGTCACGTCCGCGCGGCGCGACAGCGCCGGCGACGAGCCCGGACTGGTGAGCCCGGCGGCGGCGTCCGCCGTCGAGCTGGTGGCCGAGCCGTCGGCGCTCGCCCTGCCGGCGCTCGTCGGGAAGAAGCGCGGGTCGTCCGGGAGCGTCACCTTGCGGAACGTCTCGCGACGCGTGCTCGTGATCCGGCTGCAGCCGGGCGCGGCCGCCGCTGGCGTGACCGTGCGCACCCGCCCGGAGCGGGTCGTGATCCGGCCGGGGAATCGCGCGCGCATTGCCGTGTCCATGAAGGCGAGCGCGCGTCCCGCGGCGCCCGGCGCCCTCGAAGGAGTGCTCCGGGCCGTGGTCGGGCCGGGGACGCGTCTCCGCATCCCGTGGACGGCCGCCGTGCCCGTCGCCCTTCCGGTGATCACGCGCGCGGCGCTGACGAGCGCGGAGTTCAAGGCGAACGACCGCACGCCGGCGGTGCTGTCGCTCGTCGCGGGCCGCGTCGAC
>DASTKF010000045.1:0-8077 GCA_035716065.1 Gaiella sp. | reverse complement strand
TCCGCGTTCCGAGGCGCTGGGTGGTACAGGTAGACCCCCGGGCTCCCAGCGTGTAGAACGGCTTCATGCCGATGGTCCCAGCCGGGCACAAGACGCTCGTGCACTACCCGGACGGCACGTCCAAGGTGATCACACTGTACGTCCGTCCCGTCGAGGGCCAGGTCATCGCCCACGGATGGGAGGTCAGGAACGTCGAAGCAGGCGAGCCGAGCGACGCCGGAGACCCGACCGAGTACCAGATCTCGGTCGCGCGCCCCGCGAGCGAGAGCCCGCCGGAGCGGCCCACTCCGACGTCGTCGTGACCCGCGGTCGCGCGGTCGCCGACCCCGAGAGTGCGCTCGGGGCCGCCAGAACCGCGTCCCGCGCGCAGGGTGGGCGTGACGCTTCCCTCGGAGAGACCCGGGTGGCGCGCGAGAATCATCGCTCGCCCCGCGGGCGGCATGAGCCCGTCGTCAGTCGCCGAGCGACGTTGCGGGCGCCGGGCCGCCGAGAGGCGAACGACGCGCGGGACTCTCGTGCAACCTGAGCTCGTCGCTTTCGAGCTCGAGCTCGCGTGAGGCCTCGCCCAGGATCCTGAGCTCGTCGGCCTTCTGCTGGGCCCGCGACTCCAGCTCGATGCGCCGGGTGAGCACGGTGGCGCGCTCCTGGAGGCGGTGCACGTCGACGAGCTCGTCCGCCCGCAGCGCGGCCGCGGCCCGCTCGTAGGCGCCGCCCGTGCTGAAGAGGTGCGTGAGCTTGAGCATCAGCGCGACGAGGTCGATCGCGATCAGGAACGCGAGGAAGAACTCGACGTACTTCCTGACGGCCGGGCTCGCCTTCTGGACGCGTTCTAGCGCCGCCTGGCGCGCGAGGAAGTCGCGGTTCGCCTTGATGGTGGCGACGCGGTTGGCGATCTGGCTGCTTTCGGCGGCCCGCCACGTCGCGATCTTGCGCTGGTTCGCGGCGATCGTCGCCGCGACCTGGGGACGGGCTCGCTTCAGCTCCGCCGCGGCCGCAGCGGCCTGACGCTGGTTGCGCTTGTAGTAGGGCCCGCGGCCGAGCTTGTGGGTCTGTGAGCAGCTCTGGAGACCGGCCTCGCAGTCGGCGAGGAAGCGGCTCTTCGTGACCTGCTGCTGCAGGCGGGTCTCCCTGGCCTGCGCCGCCGCGATCTCCTTCTGCGCCGCAGCGATCTTCGCGCCGTACGTGCGCGTGATCTGGGCGGTCGCCTCCTGGGTCCGCGCCGTGGTGGTCTTGCTCAGCTCGTCGTTGATCGAGCCGCTGTAGATCACCTGCGCCATCGGCAGTCCGATCACGAGGGCGATCGCGAGCGAGAGCAGGAGACGCGGGATCGTGAGCACGAGGTTCCAGGCCCAGCTCGTGCCGAAGCTCTTCAGGACGAGGCGCTCGATCAGGCAGTAGAGGACGGCCCAGAGCGGGAGCACCCAGAGGACACTCACGATCGACGTGCTCCACCACTGGCTCGCGGCGACGGTCATTCCGAAGCCGCTGACGACCGCCATCCCCGCGACCCACATGCCGAGCCCGTTGAAGAAGCTCGTCTCGCTGGGCACGTGCCGGAGGACGAAGCCGTCACCGCCTGCGAGCCACGCCCAGAGGGCGCGGCGATGGCGAGGCGTGCCGGTCGTCCCGATCGTCTCCCCTCCGTCCGGGATCGAGGCAGCAGTCACGCGAGAACAGAAGCACGCGCCATCAGGTCGTGCGCGCGATCCGCTCGTCGGCTTCTTGGAGTCTTAATCCACGAGCGCGCCGCCGGGCTCGTCAGCCGCCGGGTGGCCCGGTGAGGACGGTCGGCGCGTACTCGAGCAGCTGCAGCCGGCCGTCGAACAGGCGGCTGTCCACCAGGTCGAGTGCTACGTCGGGGTATCCGTCGTAGATCCGGTCGTGGCCGGTGCTGCCGGTGATCACGGGGAACACCACCAGCCGGAAGCGGTCGACGAGGCCGGCCGCGAGCAGAGAGCGGCACAGCGTGAGGCTGCCGAGCGTCCGCATCGACTCGGCGCCCTCGTCCTTCAGCTTGCGGATGACATCGACGGCCTCCCCGGAGATCAGCCGGCTGTTCGGCCAGGCAAGAGGCTCCGTCACGGTGCTCGAGAAGACGACCTTCGACATCCCCGCCAGCTTCTCCGTCCCCGGCTCGCCCTCCTCGGCGAACTGCGACATGAGCCGGTAGGTGTTCGCGCCCATCAGGACCGCGTAGTCGGCCTCCGGCTGGTCGTCGAGCCAGGCCAGGTACTCAGGCCCTTCGAGCCCCCAGAAACCGGGCCAGCCCTCCGCGGCGCCGTATCCGTCGAGGGAGGTGATGAAGTCGATCATCAGTTCCGGCATCTGCAGCTCCTTTCGCGGTGTCGTCCGTCGGACTGCGTTCGAGACGGGACTCATCGGAAGCCTCCCACCCCGGACGCTAGGGTTGAGCCCGTGGCCGGTCAGATCGACGAGCTGCGCGGGCTCGCCGCGAACGCAGCGTCGCCGCCGCACGTGATGCAGCCGTACCTCGAGAAGGTGCGAGCGGGCGCGTACGCCGTCACGGACGAGGACGTGGACGCGCTGAAGCGAGCGGGCGTTGCCGAGGACGAGATCTTCGAGGCGACCGTCGCCGTCGCGATCGGCGAAGGCCTGCGCCGCCTGGACGCCGCGCTCGAGGTGATCGGGTGAGGCTGGCGATCGTCGACCACGGGCACCGGCCGGAGGAGGCCGCCGTGCTCGACATGATCCGCGAGCGCAGCGGCAACGAGCCGTTGGGCGTCGTCAAGACCCTCCTCTACCGCCCCGATCTCTTCGGTGGCCCGTTCTCCGAGGCGCTCGACGACGTGATGCGTGGCGAGTCGGAATGGAGCCCGGGAGAGCGCGAGCTGTTCGCGGGGTTCACCTCGTTGCTCAACCAGTGCCCGTTCTGAACGGGCTCCCACGGCGCGGTCGCGTCGTACGCGCTCGGTGAGGAGGTCTGGGAAGCGGTCGTCGCCGACTGGCGCACCGCTCCGCTCCGGCCCGAGCTGCGGGCAACGCTGACGTTCCTCGAGAAGCTCACGCTGCGGCCCGACGACCTCGGTCCCGAGGATGTCGCCGCCGTGCGCTCGGCCGGTGTCTCCGACCAGGCGCTACGGGACGCCTCGACCGTCTGCGCGCTCTTCAACATGATCGTCCGCCTTGCCGACGCGTTCGGCTGGGACGTCCCGACCTGGGACAGCCTGACGGCCCGCGCGCCCGCGATGCTCGAGGGCGGGTACGTCATCTCCGCCATCGGATCACGCTGACCCCGGACGCCGGTGCGCCATCAGTGCGACCGGGCGATCTTCACGGCAAACCAGTTGTCGACGTCGTTGCAGAGCACCTGCCCCGGCTTCTCGTGGGCGTAGGTGTAGAGCGCGCGACGGTCGAGGGTGAGCTGCCGTGAGCCGTCGGGGCGGCGGATCGTGCCGAAATCGCCCTTGATGCCCGCGTAGTGCATGGGGACCATGACGCCCTTCTTGACGAGGACGGGCGGCCAGGCCTTCGCGCACGACCCGGTGCAGCGAATCTTCCCCTTGGGCTCGCTCCTCCAGACGTAGATCGCCTGTCTGTTCGAGGTGGTGAGCACCACGCCCAGCTGCTTGTCCACGATCGTGCGGACGAGCTTCGGGTGCATCGACTCGCTCGCCGCCTGCGCAGCGCCCGAGGTGAGCGCGAGAGCGACGAGCGACGCGATCGCAAGTGTCGTGAGCCTTCCCATGGTTCCCTCCCGAGGTCGTTGGACGAACCTGTCGAATGCATACCGCGGCCCGAGGCACGGGCGGCCAGAGTTCATCGTGTCGACCCGGACGTTCAGACTCTGTTCATCGTCCGCGCCGGCGGCGACCGCGATGATCGGGGGGTGCGGGACGAGCAGCGTCTGGGTCGGGCGGCCTTTCTCGGAGTGACGGCGGTGGGCCTGTCGTCGCTTCTGTGGGGCCGGTCCGCGTGGGAGGCGACGTCGCGGCTCGTCCCGAGCGGCGTCGGAGCGGTGCTGCCGCAGCCGACGAGCGGCTGGCGGATCTACACCGTCGCGTCCACGATGCCCCGGATCGACCCGGCGACGTACCGGCTGCGCGTCGACGGGCTCGTCCAGCAGCCGGTCTCGCTCACGCTGACCGACCTCCGCGCCCTCCCGGTGGCCGAGCAGGTCAGCGACTTCCATTGCGTGACGGGATGGAGCGTCGACGACGTGCGTTGGACCGGCGTGCGGGTCCGGGACCTCCTCGCCGGCGCGGGCCCGCTTCCGTCGGCCGGCGCGCTCGCATTCGTGTCCGCGGAGCGTCCCTACGTCGACTCGCTCACGCTCGAGCAGGCACTGCTCCCCGACGTCATGCTCGCCTGGGAGATGGACGCTCGGCCACTGCCTCGGCCGCACGGTGGCCCACTCCGGCTCGTGGTGCCGGCGATGTACGGGTACAAGAGCGTCAAGTGGGTCGAACGCTTGGTCGTCACCCGGGAGCCGGTCGTCGGGTACTGGGAGGAGCGCGGCTACGACCGGGACGCGTGGGTCGGCCGGTCGAACGCCGCGTGAGCGAGCCTCGCTACGTCCGGCGCTTCTCCCGCACGGAGCGATCTCTGCACTGGGTGCACGCATCGGCGTTCTTCGTGCTCCTCGGATCCGGGCTCGTCCTGTACCTACCCTCGCTCGCAACGGAGGTCGGCCGGCGGCCGCTCGTGAAGGACGTTCACCTCCTCACGGCGGTTGCGTGGATCCTCGCCCTCGCGGCGGTCCTCGTCCTCGGCGACCGGCGAGGGCTCCGCGTCACCGCGCGGGAGCTGGACGTCTTCGACTCCGACGACCGGCGCTGGCTGCTCGGCGGGGACGCACCGCAGGGACGGTTCAACGCCGGGCAGAAGCTGAACGCCGCCCTCACCGCCGCCTTCGCGCTCCTCTTCGCCGTCTCGGGAGCATTGCTCTGGCTCGGCGAGCGCGACACCCGCTTCCGCCTCGACGGCACCATCGTCCTCCACGACGTCCTCACCTATGCGTCGGTCGCGCTCGTCGCGGGGCATCTCTACCTGGCCGTGATCCATCCGACGACCCGCCATGCGCTCCGCGGGATCACGCGCGGCTCCGTCCGGGACGACTGGGCACGAGAGCATCACCCGAAGTGGCCCACGGACGCACAATGAGCGACATGGCGACGATCCTGGTCGTGGACGACGACCCCATCGTGCGCGACGTGGTCGTCCGGTACCTGGAGCGCGACGGCCACCGCACGCTCGTGGCCGGGGACGGAAACCACGCGGACGAGCTGCTCCGGCGGGAGGCGCTCGACCTCGTGGTGCTCGACGTGATGCTCCCCGGAAGGGACGGGCTCGCGCTCAGCCGCTCGATCCGCTCGCGCTCGTCCCTGCCGATCATCCTGCTGACCGCGCGCGGCGAGGAGGCCGACCGGATCGTCGGGCTCGAGCTCGGAGCGGACGACTACGTCACGAAGCCGTTCTCGCCGCGGGAGCTTGCGGCACGAGTCCGGGCGCTCCTCCGGCGAGCGTCGACGCAACCCGAACAGCGTGGCGCCCTCTCCTTCGGCGACGTCGTGCTCGACGGGGACGCACGCGAGGTGAGGAGGGCAGGCGGCGAGGTCGCGCTGACGGCGAGGGAGTTCGATCTCCTCTGGTTCCTCGCCTCCCACCCGCGGCGGGTCTTCTCGCGGGACCAGCTCATGACGAGCGTCTGGGGCTACGAGCCCGCGCTCGAGACCGGCACCGTGACCGTCCACGTCCGGCGCCTGCGGAAGAAGGTCGAGGCTGACCCTGCGCGGCCTCGGCACCTGCAGACCGTCTGGGGTGTCGGCTACAGGCTCGTGCCGTGATCCAGTCCGGCCTCGTCGTCGCGCTCGCGACGCTCGCCGTCGGCCTCGCGATCGCGTTCGCGTTGCGCGCGCTGCCGACACTCCGCCTGAGGTTGGTCGGGCTCGCGGTCCTCGCCGTCTGCCTCCCTCTCCTCGTCGTGCTCGCCTCCGGCTGGGTGATGTTCGAGATGGGCGACGACGTGAAGATCCTCGCCGTCAGCGCCGCATCGGCGTCCGTCGCGCTCGTGGCCGCGCTCGTGATCGCGGGGTCGATCGAGAGGCCGATCGAGCGGCTCGCGAGGGCGGCAGCCGAGCTTGCGGGAGGCGACCTCGCCGCCCGCGCTCCGGAGGACGGCCCCGCCGAGGTCGCGTCGCTCGCGCGCGACTTCAACGAGATGGGCGAAGCCCTCGCACGGATCTTCGACGCCCGCCGGGAGCTCGTCGCCTGGGCCAGTCACGACCTCCGCACGCCGCTCGCGAACATGCAGGCTATGCTCGAAGCGCTGGAGGACGGCCTTGCGGAGCCCGCGGACTACCTCCCCGCGTTCCGAGACCAGGTACGGGTCCTCTCCCAGCTCGTCGACGATCTCTTCGAGCTCGGCCGGATCGAGGCCGGGGCGCTGGCGCTCGAGCTGCGCGAGCTGCCGATCACCCCGGTCGTAGAGCGCTGTCTCGTCGGTCTCGGCGCCGAGGCTGCGGTTCGGGGCATTCGCCTGGAAACCGTCGGCCCCGCCGACGCCACCGCGCGCTTCGCCCCCGACAAGATCGAGAGGGTGCTCCTGAACCTCCTCACGAACGCGCTCCGGCACACCCCGACCGACGGCTGCGTGGCGGTCGTCGTGAAGCCGGGGCACGACGAGGTGCACGTCCGGGTGGAGGACACCGGCGAGGGCATCGACGACGAGGGCGTCGAGCGGATGTTCGAGCGCTTCTGGCGCGGCGACCAGGCGCGGTCCACGCCCGGCGCGGGTCTCGGCCTCGCCATCGCGCGGGGTCTCGTCGAGGCGCACGGCGGGCGGATCTGGGCCGAGCGGCGCATCGGCGGCGGCACGAGCGTGTCCTTCACGCTTCCCGCCTGACGACTGCCGTGGGAAGCCGGCTCAGGCGAGGATCACGGAGCTGCCGAGCTCGCGCTCGACCTCGGCCGCGACGTCCGTGCCGAGGAGCCCGGCGAGGAAGCCGTGGTGGTGCTCGCCGAGGACGATGACGTCCGCGCGCGCGTCGCGAGCCGCGTCGACGATGGCCCGGCCCGGCTCGCCTGCGGCCCACATGAAGTCCGCCCGGAGGCCGGCGCCCTCGACCCGCTCGCGCGCCTGCGCGAGCAGCCCGACCAGCTCCGGCGGAGGCGCGATCGGCTGCCCCTCCCAGTCGGCGATGTCGTCGAGCGTGCCGAAGTACCGGTCGACCTGGGGATCGAGCGGCACCTCGAACACCGAGAGGACGACGAGACGGCTGTGCCGTGCCCGCGCCTCCTCGATGCCGCGGTCGAGCGCACGGCCCGCCGCCGCCGAGTCGTCGAAGCCGACGAGAACCCCGCTCACGCCCCGAGTCTACGCGGCGAGCTGTGCTGCGACGTCACCGAGGAGCGCGACCATCTCGACGTCCTCGTGCACGAGGTGCTGGAGCATCGCCCGCTCGACGCCGGCGGCCTCGTAGTCGCGCAGCCGCGAGGCGACCTCGTCCACCGTCCCGCAGATCGGCGGCTCGTCATCGCTCCGCGTGACGTTCCGCCACACCGCGAGCCGCTCACGGACGTCCGCGTCGTCGCGGCCGACGACGCAGCCGGTCATCATCGAGAACCGGAGCGGCGCGCGGCCGGCGGCACGCGCGGCCTCTGCCACGACGGTCGCCCGCTCGCCCGCCTCCTCGACCGACGCGAAGGTCGTGTTGTACTCGTCGGCGTGGCTGATCGCGGCCGCAACCGTCCGCGGCTTCGCCTTCCCGCCGACGATGATCGGGATGCGTGGGTGCTGGAGCGGACGCGGCTCGACGTCCGCGGCCACGGTCCACTGGCGCGTGATCTCCGCGAGCTGCCGGTCGAGCTCGTCGAGGCGGGCTCGCTGCGTCCCGAACGGGAAGCCGTAGGTCTCGTGCTCGGCCTCGTACCAGCCGGCGCCGATCCCGAGCTCGACCCGGCCGCCCGAGACGTGGTCGACGGTCACTGCGTTCTTCGCGAGCACCGACGCATGGCGGAACGTGACGGGCGAGACCATCGTCCCGAGACGGATCCGGTCGGTACGGGCCGCGAGCGCGGCCAGCGTCGCCCACGCGTCGAGCGAGCCGGCGGGCTCGCC
>DASTKF010000044.1:0-3433 GCA_035716065.1 Gaiella sp. | reverse complement strand
GACGAAGACGAACGAGACGACGCAGAGGGCGGCGAAGAGGAAGAACGTCGTCGACTCGCCGATCGCGTCGACGAGCGAGAGGAAGAACTGCGCGACGAGGAACGCGGCCAGCCAGTTCGCCGCGGTCGCCACCGAGATCGCACGACCGCGGACGCGGTTGGGATAGATCTCGGAGATCAGCGTCCACACGATCGGGCCCATCGAGAACGCGAACGACGCGATGAAGACGACGAGCGCGAGCACGGTGACGATGCCGCCCACCGTCGTGCTGGTCGCGGACTCGGCGGTGTTCTCCATCGCCGCGAACGAGAGCCCGACCGCGGAGAGGCTCACTGTCATGCCGACGAGGCCCGTCAGCAGCAGCGGCCTGCGGCCGAACTTGTCGACCCAGGCGACGGCGATGAGCGTCGCGAGCACGTTCACGACACCGACCGCCCAGAGCGTCGCCTTCGCCTGCTGCTCGGCGGTCGTGAAGCCCGCCTCGGCAAAGATCTCGTTCGCGTAGTAGATGATCGCGTTGATCCCCGTGACCTGCTGAAGGACGGCGAGGCCGATACCCACCCAGAGCGCCCGACGGAGCGACGGAGCCATCACCTCGCTCCAGTTCGCCTGCCCCTCCTGCTCGTCGACGCGCAGGTCGGTCTCGATCTGCGCCAGCTCCGCGTCGGCGATGTCGGGCCCGTCCACCTTGACGAGGGACGCCCGCGCCTCGTCGCGCCGGCCCATCTTGAGGAGCCATCGCGCCGACTCCGGCATGACGAGGAACCCGATCACGAGCGCGACGCCGGGGATCACGGCGAGGCCGAACATGAGCCGCCAGCGGTCGGAGCCCGTGAGCGCGTCGTCGGCGAGGTACGCGAAGAGGATTCCCACCGTGATCGCGAGCTGGTACGTCGAGACGAAGCGTCCGCGGAGCCACTTCGGCGCCATCTCCGCCGCGTAGAGCGGCGCGACGACGGACGCGAACCCGACGCCGAGACCCGTCACGACGCGGCCGAAGGTGAGCATGCCTGCACCGGGCGCGACCGCCTCGATGAGGGCGCCCACCGCGAACAGCACGCCCGCGGTGACTGCTGTCCAGCGGCGTCCGATTCGGTCAGCCGTGCCGCCGGCGACGAGCGCGCCGAAGAGCGCGCCGAGCGTCACCCAGCTCGTGACGATCTCGCTCTCGAGCGTCGAGAGGTCGAGGTCTTTCTGGAGCAACGGGAGCGCCCCCGAGATGACGCCCTGGTCGTAGCCGAACAAGAGGCCTGCGAGGAACGTGACGCCGCCGACGCCGATCATCCAGGGCGTCAACTTGCGGCGGGTCATGGCAGCCACGGGTCTCTCCAGCCTCCGTGGTCGCGGGTCAGGTCGTCGGCGGCCTTCGGCCCCCAGGTGCCGGGCTCGTACGCCTCGACCGGCGACGGCGCGTCGATCAGCGGCTGCACGACGCGCCACATCTCCTCGACGACGTCCTGCCGCGCGAAGTGGAACGACTCGCCGCGCAGGGCGGCTTCCAGCAGCACCTCGTAGGCGGTTGGCCCTTCACCGCCCATCGAGGCGAACTCCATGTCGAGGTCGATGGGGCGCAGCGCCAGCCCCTCCGCCGCCTTGGCCTGCAGCTTGAGCCGCGCCCCCGGCTGCGGGCCGATGCGCAGGACGAGCTCGTTCCCCGGCGGCCGTGGGGTGCCCCGCGGCGCGAGCCCGAGCCACGGCGTCTCCCGGAAGACGAGCCGCACCTCGGTCACGGTCACCGGCAGCGACTTGCCCGCACGGATGAAGAACGGGACGCCCGACCAGCGCCAGTTGTCGATCTCGAGCCGCATCGCGCAGTACGTCTCGGTCTGCGATCCGGCCGCGACGCCGTCGACGTCGAGGTAGCCGCGGTACTGGCCGCGCACGTAGCGCGCCGGGTCGGCGTCGGCCATCGCGAGGAAGACGTCCCGCTTGCGGTCGCGGACGACGTCGAGGGTCCCGCCCGCAGGCGCCTCCATGGCGACGAGGCTCAGTACCTGGAGCAGGTGGTTCTGGACGACGTCGCGCATCGCGCCGACCGGGTCGTAGAAGTGGCCTCGGTCGGCGATGCCGAAGCTCTCGCCCATCGTGATCATCACGGAGTCGACGAAGTGCCGGTTCCAGATCGGCTCGAGGACGGTGTTCGAGAAGCGCAGGAAGAGGATGTCCTCGACGGACATCTTCCCCAGGAAGTGGTCGATCCGGTAGATCTGCGACTCGTCGAGCGAGGCGTGCAGCTCCTCGTCCAGCGCGCGAGCGGATGGGAGATCGTGCCCGAACGGCTTCTCGACGATGACGCGGCCGTTCTCCGTCAGCCCCGCCTTCGCCAGACCGTCCACCACCGTGCCGAAGAGCGAGGGCGGTATCTCGAGGTAGAAGGCGGGAGCCTGCTTGCCCTCGATCGCCT
Source organism: Gaiella sp. (assembly GCA_035716065.1). Classification (GTDB taxonomy): domain Bacteria; phylum Actinomycetota; class Thermoleophilia; order Gaiellales; family Gaiellaceae; genus Gaiella. Next base: position 1,029 of record DASTKF010000044.1, on the reverse strand, counting down.
TCGCGACCTCCGCGTACGTCGCGGGGTCCTTGAAGTCGCCGTGCTGGTAGGAGAGCCGGCCCGCGAGGCGCTCGAACACGTCCTCGTCGAGCTTGTCCTCGCCCGCCGCGACGATGGAGTCGCGCGCGTGGGCGACCAGCTTCTCGAGCGTCCAGTCGTCGAACGCGACGCCGACGATCGGGCAGTCGAGGAGCCCGCGGCCCTCGAGGCGGTAGAGCGAGCGGAAGGTCATCACGCGGGCGAGGTCGCCGGTGATGCCGAAGATCACGAGCACGTCGGCCGGTGCCGGCGCCGAAGGCGTCTCGGGCATCGGCAGAGCATCTCAGGTTCGGCGCATCTCTACCACTGTCATCATGGACGGCCGTGCCGAAGGTCCCCGCTCTCGATCCGCGCCTGCTCGGTCGCGCGCGGGCGGTGCGATCGCTCCTGGTGGCCGACGCCCTCCTCGGGGTCGTCGCGGCCCTGCTCGTGCTCGCGCAGGCGGTGCTCGTGGCGCGGGTCGCGGCACGCGCCTTCAGCGGCGCGTCGCTCGAGGACGTCGCGTGGCCTCTGGGCGCTCTCGTGGCCGTGGTCCTCGCCCGGGCGGTGACCGCGTGGGGATTCGAGACGGCCGGCCGGCGCGCCGCCACGCAGGTGGTCTCGCAGCTGCGGCTCGACCTCGTCGAGACGCGTCTCCGGCGCTCGCCGACGGCGCTCGACGGCGCGGAGAGCGCCGAGCTCGCGACGGCTGCGGTCTCGGGCGTCGATGCCCTCGATGCCACCTTCGCTCGCTACCTGCCGAATCTGGTCACGGCGCTCGTCGTCCCCGTCGCCGTTCTCGCGCTCGTCGTCTCGATCGACCCGGTGGCCGCCGGCGTGATGGTGCTCACGCTGCCGCTGGTCCCGATCTTCATGTGGCTCGTCGGCCGGTACACCGAACATCGCGCCCGCGTGCGGTGGCGAGCGATGAGCCTGCTCGCGAACCACTTCCTCGACGTCGGTCGCGGGCTGCCCACGCTGCGGGCGTTCAACCGCGGGCAGGCGCAGGGC
>DASTKF010000043.1:0-2843 GCA_035716065.1 Gaiella sp. | reverse complement strand
CCTCGGCCGCCGCGGCGAACGTCACCGCCCCGCCCTCGACGTTCACGGACCGGATCGCGGCCCGGCTCTCCTGGATCGGCAGCGCGGCCGCGGCGTGCACCAGGACGTCGGCGCCGGCGACGAGGCGGCGCGCGTCGGCCGTCAGGCGGACGTCGCCGTGGATCTCGTCGACCCGTCCCTCGAGCGGCGCGTCGTCCAGGGGCGCGAGGTCGAGCGTCCGCACGGCGTGACCGTCGGCGACGAGGCGCCGTGCGAGATGCAGGCCGAGGAAGCCCGCGCCGCCCGAGATCGCGACCAACACGGCGCGGAACGCTAGCGGGCTGGTCCCGACACGGCGCTCGTCGAGCCGGTCTCGACCGGCGGCGGGGCGCCGTTGACGAGCACCGCCGCCGCGAACAGCACGGCCAGCGCGACGACGCTCTCGCCGAGCAGGCTGCGGCCGATGCCGGGCGGGGTCTCGCCGCGCTCGAGCCGCGGCCGGACGAACGTGTGGTGGAACGCGCCCCACGCGAGCGCGACGCAGACGAGCCCGATCTTCACGAGCAGCGTCTTCCCGTACGAGGTGGCCCACAGATCGGAGAGCTCCGGCAGACGCTGGATCGACACGAACGTCCCGGCCGCGAGGAGCACCCCGATCAGGAAGACCGCGATGCGCGAGAAGCGGAGAAACGCAGCGCGGCGCAGATCGGGAGCGAGCGGCCAGACGACGACCGCAAGCGTCAGGACGCCGCCGACCCAGAGCATCGCCGTCACGAGATGCACCCAGTCCGCTATCTCCGTCAGCGGCGTCGAGTTCGGCTCCGTTCCCTGGTGCCCGGAGAGCGGGTAGCCCCAGACGAGCGCGAGGCCGAGCAAGAAGGCGGGCCAGCGCAGACGTGGCTCGTCCAGCACCCAGGCGAGCACGAGGATCGTGAGGCAGATCCCGAATCCAAAGGTCGTCACGAGGAACGCGTTCCCGAAGCGCGTCGACTCCGCGAATGGCGACAGGTCGGCGTAGAGAAGGTCGACGCCCGAGACCTGGAGCGCGTTCGCCGAGCGGATCACGAACCCTGCGATGCCCGTGTTCAGCGCGAGGAATGCGCCGAGCGTGCCGAGGAGGTAGACGCGCCGCTCGACGCGCGGATCGACGACGCGCGGCAGCACGAGCAGCCGGATCCCGACCACGCCGATCATCAGCGCGAGCGAGGCGAAGAGCGCCCAGCGAGCGACGTCGTCGCGCCAGGTCACGCCGGACGCGCCGACCGCTTCGGTCGGCGGCGGAGCCGGGACGGCGACGCCGAACGTGAAGACACCGGTCGCGACGTGACCGTCGGCGGACACGACGCGCCACCGGACGGTGTACGCCTGGCCGCGGACAGCCCCGCGGACCGGCGCGTGCAGGACGGTGTTCCGATCGGTCCGCGTGACGTCGCCGGAGAGCCGGCGCCCGTCCGGCGCGTACACGACGATCGCGTTCGGCGGTGCCTCGACGGATTGGTCGAAGCGGAGGGTGACCTCCTTCGGAGGCGCCTCGACCCGTCCCTGCTCGGCGGGGTGCGCCTCTTTCATCGTCGCGTGCGCCGACGCCGCGGCGGGCGCGACGAGGGCGGCCAGCGCCGCCGCGACGACCGCTCGCCTCACGGCTTGCCACCGGCCAGCTCGGAGAGATGGCCGAAGATCGACGCGACGTCGCGGTCGGAGAACAGCATCACGGCGAACGCGAGGAACGTGAGCGCGAAGCCGTACGACCAGACGGCGCGGCGCGGGCGAAGCGCGGCGCCGAGCGGGAACACCGCGGCGACGACGAGCGTCCAGCCGATCAGGTGATGGAGGAACGCGGAGCGGGAGAACAGCCAGCCGTTCTGCTCGTGCACGAGGAACGACGCGCCGGAGATCATGAGCGCGCCGGCGGTGACGAGCGACCAGTACTGCGAGTGGAGCCTGCCGCGCACCCGGGCGAGCTCGACCGCCCCCGCTGCCGTCGCCGCCTGCGCCCAGATCGAGTGCGCGAAGAGGTGCAGCGTCGAGAACGTCGAGAAGATCGCGATCAGCCAGAGGAAGACCCCGGCGACGAGCGCCAGCGACGGCCAGAGGTAGGCACGCCATGGCCGGCTCCGGAAGACGGCCTGCCCGACGAGCGCCTCGGCGAGCAACACGAGCCCGAAGAAGAGGAAGCCGGCCGCGAACAGCCAGTGCGCGATCTCAGCGCGTGGGAGCATCTCCCCGTGCCTCGTCCGCCGCTTCCAGGTCCTCGACGAGCCCGGGAGCGACGAAGAGCGAGAAGAGAAGACCGACCAGCACGACGAGGAGCGGCGGCTGGACGGCCCAGTCCCAGAACCCCTTGCCGTCGGGATAGAAGAACGTGACGCGGTAGGGCTGCGCGAGCGCCCAGACGATGCCGCCGAGAATCGTCAGCGGCCCGAGGGCCTCGATCGCGACCACGCGGAACGTCTTGCGCGCGATGCGCGCCTCATCGGCGGACTGCGCCCGGGGTGTGACCAGCTCGTTCACGATCGACGGTGCCTCCACGTCAAGTCTGCACGGCCGCGCCCGCCCAATGCAAACGGGTGCCGCACCCCGGGCGGCCGCGGGTCTACCGCGAGAGAATGCCGTCGCGCGAGATCTTCACGGCCCGTGCGCCGAAGTCCTCACGGGAGAGCGTGCGGACGGCGCCGTGTGCCGCTTCGGCCGGGTCGATCGCAGGCAGGCCGGCACCCACGAGGTGCGTCGGCACGAGCCGGCCGGTCTCGAACTTCCCGTCGCCGCGCAGCGTGACGCGGAGGATGCCGCTCGTCGAGAGCGGACCGCCGAGCGAGAAGACCTTGTAGCCGGCGAAGTTGCCGAGCGAGTAGGCGATCAGCCGG
>DASTKF010000042.1:0-5870 GCA_035716065.1 Gaiella sp. | reverse complement strand
GCCGCGAAGGAGCACCGCGCCCCGTACGAGCTGGTGCGCTGGGTTGCGGAGAACGGGCGTCTGCCGGTCGTCACCTTTACCGCCGGCGGCATCGCGACTCCCGCGGACGCCGCGCTCTGCATGCAGCTCGGCGCGGACGGGGTCTTTGTCGGCTCGGGCATCTTCAAGTCCGGCGACCCCGACCGGCGCGCGAAGGCCATCGTCGAGGCGACGACGCACTACGAGGATGCGAAGATCCTCGCCGACGTCTCCGCCGGTCTCGGAGAGCCGATGGTCGGCATCTCCGCGAGCACGCTCCCCGACGCGGAGCGGCTCGAAGTGCGCGGCTGGTAGCCGGCCGCCCGGATCTACACTTGGTCGCGATGGATCGGCGGCCACGGATCGGCGTTCTTGCCCTGCAGGGGGCATTTCGGGAGCACGCGCGCGCGTTGCGCAAAGCCGGCGCGGACGTGGTCGAAGTCCGGCTCCCCGAGCAGCTCGACGGGCTGGACGGGCTCGTCATCCCCGGCGGAGAGTCGACGACGATCACGAAGCTCGCGAGGCTCTACGGGCTCGACGAGGCGATCCGGGCGTTCGGGCGACCGATCTTCGGCACCTGTGCCGGGATGATCCTCGTCGACCGTGACCACCTTGGTCTCGCGGACATCGAGGTCGACCGGAATGCGTACGGGCGGCAGGTCGCGAGCTTCGAGGCAGACCTCTCACTCGACGGCGACGGACGGCCCTTCCGCGGCGTCTTCATCCGCGCGCCCCGCGTGCGCGACGTCGGCCCGGGCGTCGAGGTGCTGGCCGAGCTCGCCGGCGAGCCGGTGCTGCTGCGCGACGGCATGGTGCTCGCCGCCGCGTTCCACCCCGAGCTGACCGATGATCCGCGAGTCCACGAACGATTCCTCGAGCTGGTAGTGGAGGCGATGAGTGTCAGGGCATAGCAAGTGGTCGACGATCAAGCACAAGAAGGGCGCCGCGGACGCGAAGCGCGGCAAGCTGTTCTCGAAGCTCTCCCGCGCGATCATGGTCGCGGCGAAGGAGGGTGGTGCGGACCCGGGCTCGAACCTCGCGCTGCAGAACGCGATCGAGAAGGCGCGCTCGTACTCGATGCCGAAGGACAACATCGAGCGTGCGATCGCGAAGGGCACCGGAGAGGGGACGGACGGCTCGACGTTCGAGACCGTCGTCTACGAGGGCTACGGGCCCGAAGGGGTGGCGGTCATCGTCGAGGCCCTCACCGACAACCGCAATCGCACCGCGTCCGAGGTGAGGCACCTCTTCACGAAGCACGGCGGCAATCTCGGCGCGACCGGCGCGGTCGCGTGGCAGTTCGAGCGTCGCGGCGTCGTGCTCGTCGAGGCGGACGGCGTCGACGAGGACGACCTCGTGCTGGCCGCCGCCGACGCCGGCGCGGACGACGTCGAGCTCGACGGGGAGACGTTCGTCGTCTCCGCCGCACCGGAAGGGCTCACCGGTGTTCGCGTGGCGCTCGAGGCCGGGGGCTACCGGCTCGAGTCGGCGGGGCTCTCGATGGTCCCGAAGACGACGGTCGCGATCGCGGACGAGTCGACGGCGAAGCAGGTGGTGCGCCTGGTCGAAGGGCTCGAGGAGAACGACGACGTCCAGGACGTCTACGCGAACTTCGACATCCCGGAGGCCGTGCTGGAGGCCGTCGCCGGCTAAGTCCCTAGGGTGTCCGACTTCAGTCGGACGCCTTCGGCAAAGCCACCCGTCGCCGTCAGGTGTCGGACTGAAGTCCGGCACCGGTATCCCGGAAGTCCCCGAGCCCCAGCCCGCCTCGCCTGCGGTGCACCGTCAGGCAGCGGAGCCCTTCCGGCCCGGCGACGATGCTCCGCGCCGCCCCGCGGGGCACGATGGCGAGCGTCCCGGCCGCGAGCACGTGCTCCGTGCCGTCGACGGAGAGCATCCCCGACCCGGCGAGCACGACCACGGCGACGTCCCGGCCCTCGTTGACGTGCTCCGGCTGGCCCTCGCCCGCACGCCAGACGAGCAGCGTCGCGTTCAGCTCCTCCGACGCCGTGCCCCACGCAGGCCCGCGCCCGTCGAGCGCCGTGAGGTCGACGATCTCCACGTCGCCACCGTAGTCGGGGAAAGAGTCTCCGTGAACCGCCTGTGGCGGCCGGAGGGCGGCTTTGCCGCCCGGGAGGCCAAGCGCGCTGGTCCGTGCGCGTCCCAGAAGGAGGGGGGCCCGTGCGGGAACCATGGGTTCCCCCACGTCATCCGCTGTGCTGCGTACCCTCTCCACGTGAAAGTCCTCGGCATCGATCCAGGGACGGCTGCGTGCGGGTACGGGATCGTCCACGAAAGCGACGGGCGTATCAGGGCACTCGACCACGGGTGCTGGACGTCAAGCGCCAGGGAGCGGCCCGAGATCAGGCTGCGGGGGATCTTCGACGGGGTCACCGGCCTCATCGCAGCCCACGAGCCGGATGCTGTCGCGCTGGAGGAGTCGTTCGTCGGTGCCGACGCCCGCATCGCGCTCTTCGTCGGGCAGGCGCGCGGCGCCGCGCTCGTCGCGGCCGCGTCGGCCGGAGTCGAGTGCACGGAGTACGCCCCGGCAAGGGTCAAGCACGCGGTCTGCGGCTACGGCCGGGCAGACAAGGGCCAGGTCGGAAGGATGGTCCGCATGATCCTCTCGCTCGACGCCGAGCCGCCGACCTCCCACGCGGCGGATGCGCTCGCCGTCGCCATCTGCCACGCCTCGATGCCGCCTCTGGCGCGGATGGCGTCCTGAGGAGCGCGGCATGATCGCCCGTCTCCGAGGACGGCCGGCCGGGCGCTCCGCCGACGGTCTCGTGCTCGACGTGAACGGCGTCGGCTACCTCGTCGCGGCCACGCCGGCGGTGCTGCGCCGCGCGACTGCCGGCGCCGAGGTGACGGTCGAGACCTACCTCCACGTTCGCGAGGACGCGCTCCAGCTCTACGGGTTCGCGGACGCCGAGGAGCGCGAGCTCTTCGTGCATCTCCTCACCGTCTCGGGCGTCGGCCCGAAGGTCGCGCTCGCCGTCGTCTCGGGATCGCCCGCGGCCGAGCTTCGCAAGGCGATCGCGATGGGCGACCACGCGCGCTTCCAGGCGATCCCGGGGATCGGCAAGAAGACCGCAGAGCGCATCGTCCTCGAGCTCAAGGAGAAGCTCGGCGCCGTGATGGAGCCGGCACTCGCCGCGGTGGGCGATGCCCCGAGCCACCTCGTCGCGAGGGATGCGCTGGTCGAGCTTGGCTACTCGGTCGTCGACGCGGAGCGCGCGCTCGCGGACGTCGATCCGGAGCTCCCCGCCGAGGAGCGCGTCCGGCTCGCTCTGCGCGGGGCGGCGGCGTGAGCCAGTTCCTCGCTCCAGCGCTCCGGCCCGAGGAGGAGGAGGCGGAACGCTCGCTCCGGCCGCGGAGGCTCGACGACTTCGTCGGCCAGGAGCGGATCAAGGAGCAGCTCCGCATCGCGCTCGAGGCCGCGAAGGCCCGGGCGGAGGCGCTCGACCACGTGCTTCTCGCAGGCCCGCCGGGCCTCGGCAAGACGACGCTCGCGCAGATCGTCCGCGAGGAGCTGGGGGTCGGGCTGCGCACCGTGGCCGGGCCTGCACTCGAGAAGAAGGACATCGCTGCGATCCTCACCGCGCTCGAGCCGCGCGACGTTCTCTTCGTCGACGAGATCCACCGGCTCAACCGCTCGGCGGAGGAGATTCTCTACCCGGCGCTCGAGGACTTCCGCCTCGACATCGTCTTCGGGCAGGGCGCCGCCGCGCGGACGCTGACGCTCGACCTGCCGCCGTTCACGCTTGTCGGCGCGACCACCCGCACCGGCCTCCTCACGACGCCGCTCCGCGACCGCTTCGGGATGACGTTCCGGCTCGGCTACTACGACCCGGGGCAGCTCGGGACGATCGTCCGTCGCTCGGCCGCCATCCTCGGCGTCGAGATCGCCGACGACGCGGCCGAGGAGATCGCCGCGCGCTCGCGGGGAACACCGCGCATCGCGAACCGCATCCTCCGGCGGGTGCGCGACGTGGCCGAGGTCAGGCACGCGGGCGCGATCACGACGGCCGTCGCACAGGAGGCGCTCGACCTGCTCGAGGTCGACGGCCAGGGGCTCGAACGCATCGACCGCGACCTGCTCGAGGCCGTGGCCCTGAAGTTCGGGGGCGGGCCGGTGGGGCTCTCGACGCTCGCCGTTGCGCTCGGCGAGGAGCCCGACACGATCGAGGACGTCTACGAGCCGTACCTGCTCCAGCTCGGCTTTCTCCAGCGGACGCCGCGCGGGCGCGTCATCACGGAGCTCGGTCGAGCCCACATCGGCTCGACGCGCGAGAAGGGAAGCCTGTTCTGAGTGATGAAGATCGTGTGGGTGCCAGGCTTAAGCCTGGCACCCACGCAGTTTTCCTCGCCGGCGATGGCCCGGCCGCTCGACGAGCTCGTGCAGCGGATCCTGCGCCGGGTCGATGCCTTCAAGGAGGCTCATGGGCTCGAGGAGGCGGAGGTGAGCGTCGAGCTCGTCGACGGCTCCCTCTACCGGCTGAAGACGATCTCGTCGGAGCCGGGGTTCGGGTTCGTCAGCATGTGCCCGCACTGCGACGAGGGCGACCCCGAGGAGATCATCGTGCCGCTCGGCGCGATCCGCGAGCTCCGCATCTCCGCGTCGTCCCACGAGCAGCCTCTCGGCTTCGCCGGCTCGACCGCCGAGAGCTAGCGGCCGCTCCGGAACTGCAGCGCGCGCCACGACGGTGTCGGGGCCAGCTCCAGGAGGGCACGCCCACCCTCGGGCTCCGCGTAGGCGAACTCGCCGCTCTCGTCCTCCCACACCACCGCGAGGAGCCCTTCCTTCACGCGGTGGTCGAGGTACGCGCCGCGGAAGACGAGCTTGCGCAACCAGTAGACGAGCGACTCCCCGTCGACGAGCGCGAGCCGCTCCCAGTGGCGCACGAGGTACGAGCCGAGCGGGCTCCGCGCCCCGGCGATGCGTCCGTCCGCCGCGAGCTCGACGAGATCTCCGATCTCGTCCTCGTCGAGGTCGTTCGACGGCACGAGCCCGAGCTTGACGGCCGCCGCCTCCACGCGCTCCTCGAAGTCCCGCGCGCCGAAGGAGAAGCGATAGCCGAGGAACTCGAGCACGTAGTCCTCGCCGGAGAAGTAGTTGGGGACACCCTCGGCCATCCGCCTCAGGCTAGCCTCCGGGTGTGAAGAACCGTGCCGTCGTGATCGGGGTCGTCGTGGCTGTGCTTGCCATCTGGCTGGTCGGCGCCGCCGTGACCAAGTACTCGCTGGAGCAGATGGCGTTCTTCGCACCGATCGCGGTCTGTGTGATCGGAGCCACCGCTGCGGTCGTGATGCTGTGGGTCAAGGTCGTCCTGCAGCTCCGCCGCGAGCGCAACGAGCGCCGCGCATAGGCAGTCGACAAAGAGGTAGTTGCGACCGCGAACGCGGGCACCTTCAGGGATCTGCCCCCGCGTATGCGGGGGATCCGAGCGGCGCGATCCGCTCCTGCGGAATCGCGCTTCGCGGACAAGTACCGTCCGACACGGCCCGTACCGTCGAGCGGGCGATGCAGGAGGGCCGCTGGACCACTCGACCGTGCGATTGGAGTCGCGTCGCCGTGCTCGCCGAGGAGCTCGGGGTCAGCGAGACGACGGCGACCGTGCTCGTCCGGCGGGGGCTCGACGACCCCGACGCCGCACGGGGATTCCTCGCCGCCGAGCCGCCGGCCCACGATCCGCTGACGCTCGGCGACATGGGCGTCGCGGTCGAGCGGATCCGTGCCGCGGGGGCGGCGGGCGAGCGCATCTGCGTCCACGGCGACTACGACGTCGACGGGATCTCCGCGACGGCCGTCGCGGTGCTCGTCCTGCGGGAGCTCGGCGCGAACGTGGAGT
>DASTKF010000041.1:0-15951 GCA_035716065.1 Gaiella sp. | reverse complement strand
CGAGGAGCACGGGACGCCGCTCGTCGTGGTGTGCGAGGAAACGGTGCGCGCGAATGCGCAGGCACTCCGCGCCGCGCTCGGACACGACGGCCGCGTGTTCTTCGGCACGAAGGCGTTCCCGAACGTCGCGCTGCTCCGGCTTCTGGACGAGGAGGGCATCGGCGCAGACGTCGCGTCCGAAGGCGAGCTCGCCTTCGCGCGCAGGGCCGGGCTCGGCGGCGACCGGCTCGTCGTGCACGGCAACAACAAGGACGAGGCGTTCCTGCGTACGGCCGCGGCGAGCGGGGCGCCGGTCGTCCTCGACGCGTCCGACGAGGCGGGGCTCGCGGCGGCCGCGGGTGTCACGCAGGTGCTCGTGCGCGTCACGCTCGGCGTCGACGCGGACACCCACGAGGCGATTCGCACCGGCCACCACGGCTCGAAGTTCGGCTTGCCTCCCACGCAGGCGCGGAAGGTCGTCGCGGAGGCGCTCGACCTGGGGCTCGACGTGTTCGGCGTGCACGTCCACGTCGGCTCGCAGCTCGCCGACTTCGACGCGCAGGCCGAGACGATCGTGCGTCTCGCCGGGTTCGTCGCGAGCTGCCGCGACGAGCTCGGATGGACGGCGCAGGTCGCCGACCTCGGCGGCGGCTTCGGGATCCGCCACCACCCGGCCGACGAGGTTCCGGAGGCGGCCGAGCTCGCGGCGAGCGCCGCCTCGACGGCGCGGCTCGCATTCGTCGAGGCGGGCCTGCCGAAGCCCGAGATCTGGCTGGAGCCAGGACGCTCCCTCGTCGGGAGGGCAGGCGTCACGCTCTATCGCGTCGGGAGCGTCAAGCGGCTGCCCGAGCGCACCTGGGTCGCGATCGACGGCGGGATGTCGGACAACCCGCGGCCACAGCTCTACGACGCGCGCTATACGGCGCTCTCCGCCGCGCGTGCGGACGAGCCCGTCGACGAGGTGGTCAGCATCGCCGGAATGCACTGCGAGTCCGGCGACGTCCTGATCGACGACGTGGCGCTTCCCTCGCCACGCCGCGGCGACCTCCTCGCAGTGCCGGCAACGGGCGCGTACACCCTCGCGATGGCATCGAACTACAACGGCGTGCCGAGACCGGCTGCTGTCCTCGTCCGGGATGGGTCCGCCCGGCTGATCCGCACGCGGGAGACCGTCGCCGACCTCCTCGCGCATGAGGTGACGTGAGGGCTGCGCTGCGGACCGCCGCAGTGCTCCTGCCCGTCTTCCGAGATGCCGAGGAGGAGCTCCGGATCGTCCTCGTCGTCCGTGCGGACGACGGCGGGCAGCACGGCGGGCAGCTCGGGTTGCCGGGCGGCAAGCCCGAGCCGGGCGACGCGAACCTACTCGCCACGGCGTTGCGCGAGGCCGAGGAGGAAGTCGGCCTGTCGCGCGGCGCGGTCGAGGTCGTGGCCGAGCTCGAGCCGCTCGCGACACAGGCGACGGGCTGGCTCGTCCATCCGTTCCTCGGTCGGGTCGCGCCGGACACCCGCTGGCGCCTCCAGGAGACGGAGATCGTCGGGATCCTCACGCCTGCCGCACGCACGCTCGCCGACCCGGCCTCCCGGGCGACGCTGCCCTTCTCGTCGCTGTGGTTCCGCGAGCCGCTCCTGGTCGACGGAATCGACGTCGAGGGGCACGTGCTTTGGGGCATGACGCTGAGACTGCTCGACGATGTCCTCCCGCGCCTGCTCGCGGGCGCGTGGGAGGTTTGACCTTCACGGGATAGGCTCGCGCGCATGGAGATGAACCTGCTCGACGACGACGGCTGGCTCGAGCGGACGTGGCCGCCCGAGCGACCGGGATACCTCTGGCGGCGCAAGCGCGTAGCCGGAGAGCATCTCGGTGCCGGGCTGACCGAGCTCCCGCCCGGTCAGAGCACCTTCCCCTACCACTACGAGCTCGGGAACGACGAGCTGCTGGTCGTGGTGTCCGGGAAGCCGACGCTGCGCGCCCCGGACGGGGAACGCGAGCTCGAGCCCGGCGACTGCATCCTGTTCCCGAGCGGGCCGGGCGGCGCACACAAGCTCACGAACCGATCCGACAGCCTCGTCCGCGTCCTGCTCGTCTCGAACTTCGCTCTGCCGCGTGCGGCGGTGCAGGTGGACAGCGGGAAGATGATGGTGCGCTGGGGATCGGGCCGGGACGAGCGGCGCTGGTTCTTCCTCGGCGAGGACGCTGACTACTGGGACGGCGAAGCCGACCAGTGACGCGATCGCCGCCTGGCGGCACACTCTCGGCGCAACGACGGCACAGAGCTGCGACGGTTTCCTCGATAGCGTTACACCAGGGACACCGGGGTGCCCCTGGGGGCAGTTGGGGGAACGGCCGGCCGACGACTCGTGGCCGGGAAGCGCCAGGTCGGTCGGAGAAAGGCCAAGCCCTGCCGGACGACGCCGAATCACCGCATCAGGATCTCGACGACGTCGCCGTCGTGGAGGACGTGCCCGCGGCCGACGAGCTGGCCGTCGAACCGGGCAGACGGCCCGCGGATGCGCGCTCCCGTCGCCCGGGCGCCGAGGTCGTGATGCACGCGGTCGGCGAGGTCTGCGATCGTCGCTCCGGAGGGCAACGCGAAGGGCTCGTCGTCGCGTACTCCGGAGCGCTCCGGGAACACCCGGATCACGCCGGTAAGTCGCCAGATCGCGTCGCGGAGACGGTCGAGGCTTGCGTCGTCGAGCACCGACACGTGGACACAGCCGTCGTCGGCCAGGCGCTCGTATCGCTCACCGAGCTCGTCGGCCTTCGTGCGCACCAGGATCGCGCGCTTCTGGATCCCGGCCGCGGCGACCTCCCGCTGAACGACCTCGACGGCTGCCGGAGGGTCGTTCGCTGCGTGACAGAAGACGATCGCGTCCGCGTTGCGAAGCACGCCGAGCAGCGCGCGGCCGCCGCCGCGGTCCTCGTGCGCGCCCTCGATCAGCCCGGGGATCTCGACGAGCTGGACGAGCACGCCGCCGATCCGCGTCAGCGCAGGGACGGGACGAAGCGTCGTGAACGCATAGTCGCCCGTCTTGATCTGGATGTCCGAGAGCGCCTGCAGGAGAGAGGACTTGCCCGCGTTCGGCGGGCCGACGAGTGCGATCTGCGCGGCACCCTCGCGGCGCACCTGCAGAGAGTCGCGATGCGTGACCGTCGCGCGGACGCGCGTCCGGTCGAGCTCGCCCTCGAGCCACTTCCGCAGATCGGCGTACGGCCCGTTGCGGTACCCCGGCAGCTCCGAGAGCAGTGCGCGGATCGCGACGACCCGTGCGCTGCCTTGCTTCCCGACGAGGCGGCGCTTGGCGACCTCGGCAAACGTGCGATGCGGCATGGGCATCGCGCACCTCCTTCCGACTCGGGCGGGAGGGGCACGCGCGCGTCGGCCTACGGGCCGAGGTGCGCGTCACCGACCCGCTTCCCCAGACGCACGATCGGGAAGCGGGCGATCAGCCGTTTTGTCGCAGCACGTGAGCGCGCCAGGCGTCCATCGCCGCGACAGCGTATCCGGTCGGCGTCAGAGCGGCAGCGTGAGCGACTCGAGGTCGCTCGGGTAGTCCGTGAGGATCTCGATCCCGTCGGCACGGACGACGACCGTGTCCGAATGGCGGAACCCGCCGAGGGCGGCCACGTAGACGCCCGGCTCGATCGTGAACACCATCCCCGGCTCGACGACCGTCTCGTCGCCGAGGTCGAGGAACGGCGCCTCGTGGTTGCGCAACCCGATTGCGTGACCCGTGTGCTGGCTCCAGGTGCCGAGGATCCCGTGGTCCTCGAAGTATCCGAGCACGGCGCGGTCGACATCGGCGCACGTGACGCCCGGGCGCAGCGCGGTGAACGCGACCTGCTGCGCGGTCCGCATGTGGTCGAAATGGCGTCGCATCTCGTCGGTGGGCGGCCCCACGACCATCGAGCGCTCGAGCTCCGCGTTGTAGCCCCACACGGGCGCGGCGGTCTCGCTCACCAGCACGTCGCCGGGGCGGAACTCGATGTTGTGGGCGACCGCGTGGGCCCACGCGCTCCGCGCTCCGATCTGTCCGCGGTAGCCGGCCGAGGCGCCGTCGGTCGAGGACAGGCCGCCGTCGTACGACGGTCCGAGCGCGTCGAGCATCGCGAGGCTCGCCTCGTACCCCGCGCGGAGTCCCGCCTGCGCCTCGGTCACCCCCGGGCGTGTGTACTCCTGCAGCAGCCGGTGCGCGTGCTCGCACCAGCGGGCGCTCTCGCGGACGAGTTCGATCTCCGCCTCGCTCTTTCGCGCCATCAGGCCCTCGAGCGCCGCCGCGACGGGCACGACCTCGGCGCCGCTGACCTCCGAGAGTGACGGCCCCCGGTAGCCGAGGATGCCGGGGTAGCCGTCCTGGTCGGCGGCGATCGTGCCCGTGATTCCCATGTCGGCGAGGAGCCGGGCGAGGATCCGCATCGGATGCTCGGTGCCCGGATACTCGGGATACGACTCGACGCGGTCGAAGCCGGTCTCGGCGCGGACGCGCGCGACTTCGAACTCGGGCACGAATGCCGCCGTCTCGCCACCGAACCGCTCCAGGTAGGCGACGGGACGCTCGGTCGCGAGGAACGAGAAGCGCGTCAGGTACTGGACGTAGCTCTGGTCGAAGACGACGAGCCCGCGCGGCCGGTGTGCGGCGACGAGCGCGTGCAGCCGCTCCCGCCGTTCGCGGAGCTCGTCGGGTCCGATACCGGTGGCGACGGGGATGGGCGCGACGATAGTCGGACGAACCGTCAGGCGCCGGTGTGCCGCCGCCGGAGCTCGTCCTCGACCGCGGACGGCTGCAATCCGCGTGCCGCGAGGAGGACGTAGGTGTGGAACCAGAGGTCGGCCAGCTCCTCGACGAGCCGCTCGTCCGACTCGGTGACTGCGGCCAGAGCGGCCTCGACACCCTCCTCACCGACCTTGCGGGCGGCGGCGGCCGGCCCCGCCTCGAGCAGCCCGGCCACGTACGAGCCCGGCGGGCGCGCGAGCGCCCGCCCGGCGACGACCCGCCAGAGCCACGGCGCGAAGCAGGACTCGGCGCCGGTGTGGCACGCCGGGCCGTTCGGTCGCACCCGGTAGAGGAGCGCATCTCCGTCGCAGTCGTCGCGAATCTCCTCGACGGCCATCGTGTTCCCCGAGGTGGCGCCCTTGTGCCAGAGCTCCCGGCGGGAGCGGCTCCAGAACCACGCCTCGCCGCTCTCTCGCGTCCGGCGCAACGCCTCGCTGTTTGCGTACGCCAGCATCAGGACGCGGTTCGTCTGCGCGTCCTGGACGATCACAGGCGTCAGCGCCTCATCGGCCATCCTGCCTCCTCCAGCTCGGCCTTCAGCTCCGGCAGCCGCTCTGGGCGCTCGTGGACGATCGAGGCGATCAGCGCAGCCTCCGCGCCGACCTCGAACGCCTCCGCCATGTGCCGAGCCTCGCCGGCCCCACCGGACGCGATCACGGGAACCTCGACCGCCGCGGCGACGCTCCGCGTCAGCTCCAGGTCGTACCCGGCGCGCGTCCCGTCGGCGTCGATCGACGTGAGGAGGATCTCCCCCGCGCCTCGCTCGACTGCCTCGCGGGCCCACTCGACGGCGGATCTGTCGCGGGGCGTCCGGCCCGCGTGGGTCACCACCTCGCCCGCACGCGCGTCGATTGCGCAGACGACGGCTTGCGACCCGAACTCGGCTGCGAGCGCGGTGAGGATCCCCGGGTCGTCGAAGGCGGCGCGGTTGATCGCCACCTTGTCGGCACCGGCGAGCAGGAGGTCGCGCGCGTCGTCGACGCCGGTGACCCCGCCGCCCGCGGTGAACGGGATCGTGAGCTCGTCCGCCGCCCGCCCGATCACGTCGAGGATCGGCCCGCGTCCCTCGAGCGTCGCGGTGATGTCGAGGAAGACGAGCTCGTCCGCGCCGAGCTCGGAGTAGCGCCGCGCGAGCTCGACGGGCTGCCCCATCTCACGGAGTTCCTCGAAGTTGACGCCCTTGACCACGCGGCCGCCGGCGACGTCGAGGCAGGGAATCACGCGCTTCTTGACCACTGCAGGAGGTTCTCGAGGACACGCGCGCCGGCCGCTGCGCTGCGCTCCGGATGAAACTGGACACCTGCGACCGGTCCGCTCTCGACCGCGGCGACGACCGCACCGCCGTGGTCGACCGTCCCTGTGACGGTGTCAGGATCGTTCGGGTCGGCCGCGTAGCTGTGGGCGAAGTAGACGTCGGCACCATCCAATCCCCCGAGCACGGTGGACGGACGTGTGGCGGCGACCGTGTTCCACCCCATGTGCGGGACGCGATCGGCGGTGAGCCGACGAACCGAGCCATCGAGCAAGCCGAGCCCCGCGCCCCCCTCCTCGCTCTCGCCGAAGAGGAGCTGGAGCCCCACGCAGATGCCGGCGACCGGCCGGCCGGCGGCGACCCGCTCGCGAAGCGCCTCATCAAGGCCGTGCCGTGCCAGCCCGCTGGCCGCGCTCTCCACGTGGCCGACGCCGGCGATGAGCGCGAGCGGAGCCCCGCGCACGACGGCGGGATCGACGGTCACGACGGGGTTGGCCCCGGCCCGGACAAGCGCGGACGACAGGGAGCGAAGATTGCCCGCGCCGTAGTCCGCGATCGCGATCCTCACGCTGCGCCCTTCGTCGACCTGATGCCCGCGCCGCCGGGGGCGACGGCCTGCCGGAACGACCGGCCGAGTGCTTTGTACGCCGCCTCCGCCACGTGGTGGTCGTCGGCGCCCGAGGCGTCGACGTGCACGGTGCAGCCGGCCTCGATCGCAAGCCGCTCGAGGGCGTGGCGGAGCAGCGACGTCGCCAAAGAGCCGACTCTGTCGCCCGTGAATGCGAGGGAGACCTCCGCGTGCGGCCGGCGCACGAGGTCGACCGCAGCCGTACCCCGCGCCTCGTCCATTGGCAGCACCGTCGACCCGTAGCGCGCCACACCCTCCCGTGTGCCGAGCGCCTGCGCGATGGCCGAGCCGAGGGCGGCATGGACGTCCTCGACCGTGTGGTGCGCGTCCACGTCGAGATCCCCCGCGGCCAGAAGCTCCATGTCGAACCCGGCGTGGAACCCGAACAGTGTCAGGAGATGGTCGACGAAGCCGATGCCCGTCTCGACACGCACGCGGCCTGTCCCATCGAGGGATAGTGCGAGCCGGAGCGCGGTCTCGGTGGTTGTCCGCAAGACGGTCGCCTCACGACCGCGTGCCGGGCCTGGCTCGGCACCGAGCGCGCGGAGCACCACGTCGTTCTCGGACGGTCGTCGCACCGTCATCCGGATGGCGCCCGGAAAGGCCCTGACGACGATCCCCTGCGCCTCCAACCGGTCGGCGAGCGGTTCGTCCGTCACCAGGAAGAGGAAGTTGGTCGCGGTCGGCGGGCAGTCGTAGCCGGCGGCGACGAGCGCAGCCCGAAACCGCTCGCGCTCCGCGGCCGTCGCTTCGACGTCCCCGAGTCGCGGCTCACGCAGAGCCGCCGCCGCTATCGCGGCGGACGGGCCGGAAATCGGCGCCGGGGCACGCCGCTCGGTAAGAACCGCGGCGGTCTCGGCGTGCGCGAGCGCATAGCCGACCCGCAATGACGCAAGACCGAACGCCTTCGACATCGTCCGCACGACGACGAGGTTCTCGAGCTCGTCGACCCACGGAGCGCACGAGCGTGCACCGAACTCCACGTACGCCTCGTCGACCACGAGGATCGTGTCGGGGCGCTCCCGCGCGAGCGACACGAGCTCCTCGGGCTCGACCCACGATCCGGTCGGGTTGTTCGGGTTGCAGGCCCACACGAGATCCGCGTCGTCCGTCGCGTCCACGACGGCCGCGCCGTGAAGCCTCGTCGCGATCCGATACAGCGCATACGTCGGCTCGGAGACGGCCGCGCGCCCGCCCGGACCCAGGAAGGTCTGGGCGAGGAGGAGGATCAGATCGTCCGCGCCCGCGCCGACCACGACGTTCTCGGTCGCGAGCCCCGTGTAGGCGGCCGCGCCTTCGCGCAGCTCGCGATACGAGCCGTCCGGATAGTCCGCGAGACGCGCCATGCTGGCGGCGAGCGGCACCTGCGGGACACCGGGCCACGGCGGTGTGTTCTGGTCGAACTTGAGCACGGCCTCGCGCGGGATGCCATGCCGCGCCGCGACCTCGTCGGCCCCGGCCGCCCAGCGGTACGGGGCGAACCCCTCGCCGACGGGCTGCGCCTTCCGTCGCGCGACGCTCACGCCGGCACCGCCGCGGCGTGCAGGGGAAGACCCTCGACGCGCGCCAGGGGACCGACGATCTCGGCGGCACGACGCGCGCCATCCGCGCTCACCCGTACGACCTGGAGCGGCTTGAGGAACGTCTCGAGCCCTAGCCCACCCGTCGAGCGCGCCAGACCGCCCGTCGGCAGGACGTGGGTCGCGCCCGCCGCGTAATCCCCGACGACCGAGGAGCAGCCGACGAACACCGAGCCCGCGTTGCGGACGCGGTTGAGCAGCACGTCGGGATCTGCGACGTGGAGCTCGAGATGCTCGGGCGCGTAGGCGTCCGAGCGCGCAAGCGCCTCGTCGAGCGAGTCGACACGCTCCACCCCGACGTTCGGTGCGCCCGACACGAGCCTCTCGACGGATCTCGCGAGCCCGGCGTCGTCCGTGAGGAGCAGCGCGTCGCTGTCCTCTCCGTGCTCGGCCTGCGCGAGCAGATCCGCGGCGACCGCGTCCGCCGAGGCCGAGGCGTCCGCGATCACGACGACCTCGCTCGGCCCGGCCGGTAGATCGATGCGCACACGACTCGCGACCAGGAGCTTGGCGGCGGTGACGTAGGCGTTCCCAGGCCCGACGATGGCGTCGACCGCCGGCACCGTCGCCGTGCCGTAGGCGAGCGCCGCCACAGCCTGCGCCCCGCCGACCGCGTACAGCTCGTCTATCCCGAGCTCACGCGCGACGACGAGCGTCGCGTCCGCCGGGTTCGGGGTCACGACCGCGACCCTGGCGACGCCGGCCACAAGGGCGGGCACCGCAGTCATCACGAGCGATGACGGAAGCGGTAGCCGCCCGCTGGGAACGCAGACGCCGACAGCGCCGAGGGGCAGCCAGCGGCGCTCGGAGACGATGCCCGGCGCCGCCTCAACGGACGTGTCGACCGGTCGCTGCGCCTCACTGAACCGTCGGACGGCGTCGATCATCCGCCGGAGCGCGTCGAGGACGTCGTCGTCGACCCGCGCAGCTTCGACGCGCTCGGCAGGCACTCGGATCCCGTCCGGCCTCGGGCCGTCGAGCCGCGAGGTCCACTCGAGCAGCGCCCCGTCCCCGCGCTCCCGCACGTCGGCAACGATCGGCGCCACCGTCGCGAGCGCCTCGTCGAACGACCGCCTCACGCCACCAGCCGCTCGATCGGAAGGACGAGGATCGACGTCGCGCCCGCGCGACGCAGCACCGGGAGCAGGTTCCAGATCTCGTCGACCTCGACCGCGGCGTGCACCGCGATCTCGCCGTCGTCCGCGAGTTGCAGCACGGACGGCGCGCCCATTCCCGGGAGCACCGAGCGGATCGCGGGAAGGTCGTCGACGTGCGCGTTCATCATCACGTAGCGCCTGCGCCTGCCGGCCACGACGCCGGAGAGCATCAGCTCGAGCTGCTCGACCGCCTCGCGACGCGCGTCGATCGCCCCCCGCCCACCCACGAGCACCGCCTGCGAGGTGAGGAGCGTGCCGATCGGCCGAAGCCCGTTCGCGGTCATCGTCGACCCTGTCGAGACCAGGTCGACGATCGCGTCGGCGAGACCGAGTCGAGGTGTCGCCTCGACCGATCCCGAGACCGGGATGAGCTCGCACTCGACACCCCGCGCCGCGAGGAGGCGCCGTGTGGACACCGGGTAGGCCGTCGCGACACGGAGCCCGCCGAGGTCATCGATCACCGAATGTCCGGCGTCGACCGGGACGGCGGCATCGAGTGAGCATCGCGCAAAGCCGAGCTCGGCCAGGGTCACGACCTCCGCATCGGCCTCCGCCACCAGGTTCGCCCCGGTGATGCCGACGTCGACCACCCCGTCCTGCGCGTACTCGGGAATGTCACTCGGCCGGACGAGCAGGAGATCGACGGGCGCGTTGGCGCACGGCACGACCAGCGAGCGCTCCGTCACCTCGAACGAGAGCCCTGCATCGGCGCACAGGCGGAGCGTCGGTTCCGCCATGCGGCCCTTCGCGGGCACGGCGAGCGTGAGCCTGCCGTTCTCGCCCGCCTTCGTGAATCCGTTCGTCACGGCCGCCTCCGCTCGCGGCGGCGCGTACGCTCGAGTGCCATCCGGTACCCCCCGGTTCCGTGCCGGAGCCACTGGGCGACGCGCGTCACCGTCGCTGTCGAGGTGGGGACGCGCGCGGCGATCTCGACGTACGGCACGCCCTCGTCCAGGAGGATGACGGTCTGCCAGCGGTGCGCCAGAGCCTCGAGCTCCGGCAGGGTGCACAGATCGCGCAGGAAGCGCGTCACCTCGTCACGCGTCCGGAGCGTGGTGAGGGCGTCGGCCAGCCCGCCGAGCCCCGGGACTTCATCCTCGTTCTCGACGACGGAGACCTCGCTTCGCTGACGCGCCATGACAACATGTTATCATGCTAGCGTGCTATCACGCAACCATTTAGAGGTCATCCCGGCCATCGACGTGCTCGACGGTCGGGCGGTGCGCCTCGCCCAAGGCAGGCGCGACGCCGTGACGCTCGAGGGCGGCGACCCTGTCGAGCTCGCGCGGCGGTTCGCGTCGGAGGGGGCGGAGCGACTCCACCTCGTAGACCTGAACGGCGCGTTCTCGGGCGCGCCGTCACTCGACCTGGTTGCTGCTGTTGCCGCCGCAGGCGGGCTGCCGCTCCAGGTCGGGGGCGGCTACCGCTCGGTGGAGGCTCTCGAGGCGGCGCTGGCGGCGGGAGCCGACCGCGTGATGGTCGGGACGGCGGCGCTGTCTCCCGGGTTCTTGACCGCCGCGGTCGCGACGGTTGGCTCGGCTCTGATCGTCGCCGTGGACGTCCGGAACGGCAGGGTGGCCGTCGACGGCTGGACGCGGTCCTCCTCGCTGACCGCGCCGGAGCTGGCGCGTCGCTGCGCCGATGCAGGGGTCGGACGGTTGCTGGTCACCGCGGCGGCACGTGACGGATCGCTCGCCGGTCCCGACCTCGATCTCCTCGCGCAGGTCCTGCCCATCGGCCTCCCGGTGATCGCCGCCGGTGGGATCGCGTCGACGGCAGATCTCCGCGCGCTGCAGGAGCTCGGATGCGAGGCCGCGGTCGCCGGGAGCGCGCTGCTGGCTGGGCGCTTCACGCTCGCCGAGGCACGCGCCGAGCTCGCTCGCGGCTGACTCGCGCCGTCCGGCCGCGGGTCGCGGTGGTGTCGGCACCTGTGACGGCGAGCGGGCAGAAGCGGGCCGAGCCCAAGCAGACAACGTGGGGATGCGCCAACACAGAACCGGCACACATGCGTCTCCCTTTCGTCACAGATTCCTCGATAGCGTTACGTCAGGGACACCGGGGTGCCCCTGGGGGCAGTTGGGGGCGTAGTCGCAGGCGCCGCGAGGTGAGCACGCCCGCGCATAGGCTCGACCGGTGGAGATCCGCTTCTGCGACGACCGCGGTGCGCACGGCTTCTCGTGGATCGTCGACGAGCCGGCGACCCGTACCTCGCACGCCCTGGCAAGCGACGGCCGTGTCTGGCTCGTCGACCCCGTCCGGCACGAGCCGGCGCTCGAGCGGGCCGGGACGCTCGGTAGGCCTGTCGCTGTCCTCCAGCTCCTCGACCGCCACAACCGTGACTGCGCCGCCGTCGCCAGGACGCTCGGCGTGACGCACCTCGTCGTCCCGGATGCGCTCCCGGACACCCCGTTCGACGTGATCGGAGTGCGACGAACGAAGCGCTGGCGCGAGGTGGCGTTGTGGTGGCAGGCGGAGCGGACGCTCGTCGTCGCCGAGGCGATCGGCACGAACGGCTTCTACGCTCCGCCGGGACGCGACGCAGGCGTGCACCTTCTGCTCCGGCTCTCTCCTCCGGGCGACACACTCAGCGCCTTCGTGCCCGAGCATCTGCTCGTCGGCCACGGGGAAGGGCTGCACGGCATCGCAGCCGGGAGCGGCCTCCGGGACGCGCTCGACGATGCCCGGAAGGGTCTTCCGCGCATCGCCCTGCGCATTCCCGCTCTTGCGCTCGACGCAGCTCGCCGGCGGCGGCACGACACGCCGAAGAGCTGAGCCGGGCCGTCAGCCGGCGAGCGCCGCAGGCCGCAGCAGTGCCGCCGGCCGTCGGAGCCCCGCGTCGCGCGCCGGCGGGTTGAGCGCCTCCGCGAGCGGCGCCGCGCCGAATGAGCGGCGCACCTGCTCCGGGAGCGGCGACCCGTACGTCGTGGTGCGCTGCCGCGGAACGCGGCCGGCCGAGCGGATCAGCGCCTCCATCGCCTCCGGCGGCAGCTCCTGGCCCCACTCCGAGCCCGCCGCGCGGGAAATCGACTCGTTCATCAGCGTCCCGCCGAGATCGTTGACCCCGGCGGCGAGCGCCTGCCTCACGCCGTCGGGCCCGAGCTTCACCCAGCTCGCCTGCACGTTCTGGATCAGGGGATGCAGGGCGAGCCGCGCGACAGCGTGCAGGAGCAGCGCCTCGCCGAACGTCGGGCCGCGACGCGCGCGCCCCTTGAGATAGATCGGAGCCTCCATCGGGACGAAGGGGAGCGGCACGAGCTCCGTAAAGCCGCCCGAGAGCGCCTGCTGCTCGCGAGCGCGGATGAGATGTCGCGCCCAGTGCACGGGTCGCTCGACGTGCCCGAACATGATCGTGACGTTCGAGGAGAGGCCGACCCGGTGGGCGGCGCCGTGCACCTCGAACCACTGGTCGGTCGTCACCTTGTCCGGACAGATCACCGCCCGCACCTCGTCGTCGAGGATCTCGGCTGCGGTGCCGGGCAGCGACCCGAGGCCGAGGTCGCGCAGCCGTGCGAGGTAGGTCTCGAGATCGAGCCCGAGCGTCGCCGCGCCCTGCCAAACCTCGAGCGCCGAGAACGCGTGCACGTGCATCCCGGGCACGGCCCGCTTGATCGCCGTCACGACGCCCGCGTAGTAGTCGCCCGTGAACGACGGGTGGATGCCGCCCTGCAGGCAGACCTCTGTCGCCCCGCGCTCCCAGGCCTCGCTCACCCGCCGGACGATCTCCTCCTCGGGAACGAGATACGCCGGCCCGCGGAGGTTCGCCGCGAGCTTGCCCTTCGAGAACGCGCAGAACCCGCAACGGAAGTAACAGACGTTCGTGTATTGGATGTTGCGCGTTACGACGTAGGTGACGTCGTCACCGCACACCTCGCGCCGCAGAGCGTCCGCGGCCGCGAAGACCCGTTCTCGCTCCCGGCCCCGCGTCCCGAAGAGCCGGACGAGCTCCTCCTCCCCGAGCTCGTCGCCGACGAGATCCACCGGCGCTGGATCGCGTCCGACCACGAAAGGCACCGACGAGGGCTCACCCGGCGCCCACCGGTCCTCCCGCGCGAGCCCGTGGGCATCCGCCGCCCGCAGGATCGCGGGCGTGACGGCCGGATCGGCCCACCGGCCCAGGTCGGCCACGTGCTCCGGGTAGAGCGGCAGGCGCGGCGCCAGCTCGAGCCCGCGGGAGCGGCATGCCTCGCCCAGAAGCTCGACCTCCGGCCACGGGGCCTCGGGGTTCACGTGGTCGACGGTCACCGGCGAGACGCCACCCCAGTCGTCGATCCCGGCGTCGAGCAGGAGCGGGAAGTCGTCGTAGGCGAGGTTCGGCGGCGCCTGCACGTGGATCCCTGGACCGAGCACGATCCGAGCGACGGCGATCGACCAGAGGTGCTCCTCCATCGTCGCGTCGGGGTGGTCGGCCATCCGCGTCCCCGGCTTCGCGCGGAAGTTCTGGACGATGACCTCGCGGAGATGCCCGTGCTCCTCCGCGATCGAGCGCAGCGCGAGGAGCGCGTCGATCCGCTCGGCACGCGTCTCTCCGATCCCGACCAGGATCCCGCTCGTGAAGGGGATCGAGAGCTCCCCGGCGAGACGGGTCGTCTCGAGCCG
The DNA here is from genome assembly GCA_035716065.1 of Gaiella sp. Lineage (GTDB taxonomy): Bacteria > Actinomycetota > Thermoleophilia > Gaiellales > Gaiellaceae > Gaiella. Next base: position 1,986 of record DASTKF010000041.1, on the reverse strand, counting down.
GCGGGCCGGCTCCTTGTCGGGCGAAGCCCAGTGGGGGCCGCCGCGCGCCGCGAGCCGTCCGGCCGTCGTCTCGAGCATGATCCCCATCGACGCGGCGACGGGCCGCAGCGCGGCGAGCTCGTCGCGGGTCATCACGCCGGGGTTCAGATGCGGCAAGAGGCCGGTCTCCTCGAGCACCCGCTGTGCGCAGCGCGCGAGGTACTCGAGCGTCGAGCCACAGCCGAGCGCGACAAGCTCTTCGCGCGCGACGCGATACCGTGCCTCGGGGCGGTCGCCCAGGGTGAAGAGCGCCTCCGTGCAGCCGGCTTCCGCGCCCGCCCGCGCGATCGCGAGCACCTCGTCCTCGGTGAGGTAGGCGCGCTCGCCGCGTCGCGGCGGCCGCGCGAAGGTGCAGTAGCCGCAGACGTCGCGGCAGAGCGTCGTCAGCGGGACGAAGACCTTCGGCGAGTACGTGACGAGCGTCCCCGTGCCCGCGGCGCGCAGGCTCCGCGCCTCGGCCATGAGGTCGTCGCGGGACGTCGAGAGAAGCTCGGAGGAGAGGTCTGCCATCGGCGGTCGATTGTCGCCGGGCGGTCTCCTCGCGCCGGAGCGGTGAGCATACGCGATCGACCCTGGCCCGGGCCGACCGAGCCGCGCGCCGGGAGGGTGCTACGAGGTGCGGTAGCCCCAGATCCCGCCGAAGCTCTTCCAGGTGCCCTTGTGCCAGCGCTGGAGCAGCATCTGCTCGATCGGGAAGTGGTCGCCGGGCCCGGTCTTGAGGCCGATGCCCGGGAGGAGGAACGGGTTGCCGGAGAGATTCATGGCGGCGACGACCTTGACGAGGCCGTCGCGTGTCAGGTTCTTGCCGGCCTTGCGGATCGCCTCGACGGCCGTCCACGCGGCGGCCATGCCGTACACGTGGTAGACGTCGTTCGCGTTGGCCGACGGGGCGTAGCGCTTCATGATCGACCGGTACAGCTTCATCGCCGCGTCCTTCTTCCACTTCGGGTCGGTCGGGTCCTTGAGGAAGACGATCGAGACCGACCCCTCGACGACCTTGTTCGTGCCGCCCTCGGAGGCGAGCTGCATGATGTTCGACGCGGACGAGACGGCGTTCGTGAGCGACAGCTTCGGCTTCCAGCCGAGCTTGCTCGCGTAGACGTACGCCTGGATCGCGAACTTCGGCGTGGCGAACACGGCGAAGACGTTCGCACCCGACGAGCGGAGCTTCGCGACCTGCGACTGCACGTCGCTCGCCGTCACCTCGTAGGGCTGCGCGGCTGCGACACGGACGCGCGAGCGCTCGATGCCCTTCTTCAAGCCGTTCAGGAGGTCCTTGCCGTAGTCGTCGTTCTGGAACAGCACGGCGACCTTCGCCGCCCCCTGCGTCCGCGCGAGGTACTTGCCGAGCACCCAGCCCTCGGCCTGGTAGCTCGGCTGGAGCCCGATCGTGTACGGGTACTTGGCCGCCTCGGTGCCGAACACCGTCGCGCCCGAGGCGGCGAAGAGCTGGGGCACCTTCTGCGCGTTCAGGTAGTCGCGGACGGCGAGGTTCTGCTCGGTGCCGAGGCCGTTGAAGACCGCGAAGACCTTGTCCTGCTCGACGAGCTGGCGCGTTGCCTGCACCGTCTGTGCCGGGTTGTAGCCGTCGTCGACGATCGTGTCGACGATCTTCCGGCCGTTCACCCCGCCCCGCGCGTTGACGTACTTGAAGTACGCGTCCGCGCCGCGCGCGACCGAGGCGTAGGCGGACGCGGCGCCCGACAGCGGCGAGGTCGTGCCGAGGAGGATCGAGGTCGGAGTCACGCCCGGGTCGGCCGACGAGCGGGTCGGCCCGGCCAGGGCTGCGGTCACGCCGGTGGCGAATGTCAGAACGAGCGCCGTCAGCGCGAACGCGATTCTCCTGGTCATCGAGGCCTGCTCCTTGCGGTCGGGATCGCGGCCGATCGTAGCCGCGCCTTGTCAGCGCTTTGTGAGGGTTCGCAGCCGCGCCGCGAGCCCCGCGAC
>DASTKF010000040.1:0-6699 GCA_035716065.1 Gaiella sp. | reverse complement strand
AGCCGGTGCATGACCTCGGCGCGGCCGGCCGGCCCGAGCGCGGCCCAGGCGGGGAAGGCTTCCTGCGCAGCGGCGACCGCGAGATCGGCTTCCCGCTCGCCGCCGCGCGCGACCTCGGCGAGCGGCTGCGCGTCGATCGGGCTGATGTCGGTGAACGTCGAGTGGCTGCCGACGCGCTCGCCGCCGATGAAGTGCTCGGTCGATACCTCGACGCCTGCGACCCCGACGCGAGTCATGCGGACACTCTCCCGAAGGTGACCGTCGCCACGTCGACCGGCGTGTGGCCGCCATCGACTGGGACGATCGCGCCGTTGACGTACGAGGCGTCGTCCGAGACGAGCCAGGCGACGGTGGCGGCGACCTCCTCGGCAGATGCCGCCCGCCGGAGCGGGATGTCGGCGCTGCATGCGTCGTATGCCCTTTCGCGGCTGATCCCGAGTCGGTCACCGAGCGCGTCCATCTCCCCGTCCGCCATTGGCGTCCGCACCCAGCCCGGTGCCACGCAGTTCACCCGCACGCCCTCGGGGCCATGGTCGACCGCGAGGCACTGGGTCAGCATCTGCAGGCCGGCCTTCGACGAGCAGTACGCGAGCGACTCGGGGCTCGCGCGGAGCCCGGCCGCCGACGAGATGGTCACGATCGCGCCGCGCCGCTCGGCGACGTGGTCGATCGCCGCGCGGCACATGAGGAAGGCGCCGGTGAGGTTCGTCCGGATGACCTCCTCCCACGTGGCCGGGTCGAGCTCGCGCAGCGACCCCTCCCCGCCGATCCCGGCGTTGCAGACGACTGCGTCGAGCCCGCCGAAGCGCTGGACGGTCTCCTGCACCGCGCGCTCGGCGTCCGTCGCGACACCGGTGTCCGCCGTCACCGCGAGGCCCCCGATCTCCGCCGCGACGTCCTCGATCGGCCCTGGACGGCGTCCCGTGACGGCCACCGAATACCCATCTGCGTCGAGGCGCCGCGCGACAGCGGCCCCAATCCCGGTCCCGCCGCCCGTGACGAGGGCAACCTTGTGACACTGTGTCACTTGCCGAGCTCTCGCATCGTCTCGAGGTCGTCGACGGTGTAGGCGAACGTGAAGCGGTAGCCACGACCGATCCGGACCGGCGCGAGCGCGTCGATCTCCTCGTGCGGGGCGCCGAAGAGCTCGAGCGTCGCGCTTCCCTCCCACACGTCGGACACCGACCGGTCGCGCGAGAGGGCGCGGACGAGCTCGTGCACGGCGGGCGCGTCGTGCTGTCCGGCGGCGAGCCGCGGGAAGTGACGCACGTTCACGATCGGCGGCGCGTTGTGGAACGGCCCGCCCTCCGACGGGCGCTCGAGCGTCACCGTGGCCTGCGCGACGCGCCGCTCGTACGCGGCGCACGTCGCCCCGAAGCGCGCGCCCGGCTCCATCCCGGGATCGGCCGGGCCGCCGAGGCCGAAGCTGCGCGTGATCCAGATCGAGCCGAGCTTCTTCGGAAAGCCCTGGATCCAGCCGCGCGTGAGCGCGAAGTCGCGGTCGACCCAGATGTACGAGCAGACCGTGACCTCCTCGCCGTCGAGCAGGCCGCTGCAGACGACGAACACCTCCTTGTACTGCGACCGGGAGGGGTCGACGAGCTCGTCGCCGTCCTCCGAGCAGGATTGCCAGTCGGCGGCCACGAACGCGCAGCGGCCGGGATCGGGGTGTGGCTCGATCCCTTCGGGGAGAAACGCGACCGCCTTCTCGGGATCGGCCCAGTAGTCGATCACGAGGAACGCGCCGACGTAGTGCCAAGGCGGGTAGGGAACGAGCGAGGAGCGTCCCTCGGGCGTGCGCGGGACGGTGTAGCCCCGGAGCGTCACGCCTCGACCTCCTCCGGCGGCAGCGGCCTGCCGCGCGTCTCCCAGCTCTCGCTCTCCGACTCGATGGCGGCCGGGTCGAAGCGGAAGTACGACCGCGGCGGGAGCGGTCCCCACGTGTTCGACGAGTAGCGGTCGTCCGGGTACGTGCGCGGCACGTGGTCGTCGGCGAGCCGCTCCATGTCGCAGTAGAGCTCGACGTGGCAGGGCTCCTCCGTGATCCGCACGTACGTCGCGATGTTGCCTGCGATCCCATGGCGTGCTGGCCCCCACGACACCCAGCGGCCGTGCCGCGCGAGGTGGTCGAGCAGGTCGCGCATCTTCCCGATGTCCACGACGTCGAACGCGAGGTGGTGGAAGTGCGCGTAGCCGACGTCGACGAGCGCCATCACGTGGTGCTCCGAGTCGATGTGGAACCAGACTCCCGCCGTGCCGAGCCAGTCGGAGAGGCGCATTCCGAGCACGTCGAGGTAGAAGCTCGCATTCGCGCGGATGTCTCCGGTGAGGCAGTTGACGTGCCCGAGCCGCCGGGGCCCACCGAGGTGGACCGTCGCGGAGCGACGGGCGTGCTGCGGCCAGCGGGCGATCTCCGCCTCGGGCGGCCGGTACGGGAGTAGCTGGATCGCGCGCCCGTCCGGGTCGGCGAGCCAGGTCGAGCCTTCCCGCTCCTCGTGGGGCACGCCCAGCTCGTCGAGGTGCGCCGTCGCGTCGGCGGGCGAGCAGGTCGCGTGCAGCTCGAAGGCCGTGTGGTCGTGCCCCGGCTCCTTCCCGCCCGCGAGCTCGAGACAGTACGGCTCGTCGTCGCAGGCGAGGAACGCGCGTTGCTCGTCGCGCGCCCGCTCGATCAGCCCGAGCTGGATGCACCACCGGGCGGCCGCCTCGTCGAGATCCGCCACGCGAAGCCCGACGTGGTCGATCCGCCCGAGACGGATCACGCCGGCACCCGTCCTTGTCTCGCCCGCAGAGCGGGAACACGCGGAAGCGCATTCCCGCTCGCGAGAATCCCTGAAGCGGCCGCCGTTCGGCGGCCTGCGCGAAGGATCACAAGTGATCCTCCGCAGCCACCATCCGTTCGGCCTCGTCCTCCGGGATCGCGAGCGCGACGTGGAGCGTCTGCGCCGAGACCTGCAGCTGCTCACCCGGGCCGGCGAGGTCGACGTCCCACTCCTCGACGGTGTTGGTCAGCCGGCCGAGGCCCGTGATCTCCACCTCGACCACGTCGCCCGGCCGCATCGGGCGCGAGTTGGCCGGCGTGCCGGTGAGGATCACGTCGCCCGGCTCCAGCGTGATCAGCCGGCAGAGGTCGGCGAGTTGGTAGGCGACGCCGAACAGCAGGTCGTCCGCAGTCGCCTCCTGCACCAGGTCGCCGTTCAGGTACGTGCGGATCGTGAAGTCGGTCGGGTCGAAGTCGGAGGCGGGAACGAGCTCGGGACCGAGCGGGAGGAAGCCGTCTTGCCCCTTCACGCGGAGCATCGCCCCGCGGTCTGCGTGGCGGAAGTCGTGCATCCCGACGTCGTTCGCGCACGCATAGCCCGCGACGTACGACAGGACGTCGTCGATCGGCACACCCTTCATCCGCCGCCCGACGACGACGGCCAGCTCGCCCTCGTAGTTGAGAAACCTCGCGTCCTTGGCCATCCGGACCGGCCTGCGGTGGCCGTTCAGCGTCGTGGGCGGCTTGACGAAGTAGGACGGCTCGGGCGGCGTCCGCGCGGCGTACTCCTCCACGCGCGAGCGATACGTGAGGTGGACGGCGAGGATCTTCGTCGGCTCGGCCGGCGCGAGGTAGAGAGCGTCCGCCTCCGCGAGCTCGGTGCCGTCCTCGAGAGTGATCGTGTCGCCCGTCGGATGACCCCACCGCGGCACGCCCTCGACCTCGACCCGAACGCGCCGCTCCGAGACCAAGAGGTCAGAGATGGGCTGCATACTCCTCCACCTCCCACGCCGTCACGACCTCGGGGTCGAACGTCCCGACGGCCTCGCCGAAGCGCTCGACCTCGAAGCGCTTCATCGCGGTGAACGTCGCCACGAGCTCCTGGCCGAGCTCGTCGACGAGCCAGGTGTCCGCCTCGAGCGCGTCGAGCGCCGAGCCGAGCTCCCCGGGCAGCTTCGTCCCCGCGTGCGCGTCGTCCATCCGGTAGGCGTCGCCGGCGACCGGGTCCGGCGGCTCGAGCTCCCGCTCGATCCCGTCGATCCCCGCCAGCAGGAGCGCGGCGACGATGAGGTGCGGGCACGCCGACCCGTCGCCCGTCCGGATCTCCACCCGTGTCCGCGAGCCGCGCTCGTTCGGAACCCTGCAGAAGGCCGTGCGGTTGTCGTGCCCCCAGTTCGCGTGGGTCGGCGCGAGGCTGTCGGGCAGGATCCGCTTGTAGGCGTTGACCGTCGGGCCGAGGAGCGCTTGCAGGCCCTGCGCGTGCGCGATGACGCCGCCGATGAAGTGCATCCCGAGGCCGCTCAGCTCGGCGTCGTCGGCGGCGAACGCGTTGGCGCCCTCCATGTCCGCGATGGACAGGTGGACGTGGAACCCCGAGCCGCCCTGGTCCGTGAAGGGCCGCCCCATGAAGGTCGCGAGGAGACCCTCCGTGGCAGCGACCTCCTTGACCGCCGCCTTGAGCATGAACGCGCGGTCCGCCGCGTCGAGCGCGGCCGAGTGCTTGAGGTTGATCTCGTACTGCGAGTTCATGAACTCGTGGTTCCCCGCAAATGCCTTGAGGCCGAGCTCGTCCGCCCACAAGAGCGTCCTGAGGTTGATCTGCAACGGGTCTGAGATCGCTCCGACGGTGTAGACGCGGGAGAGCTCGTCGACGTAGCGGCCAAGGCCGTTCGGTGCAGCCGGGTCGCGCTTGCACAGGAACCATTCGAGCTCCGGCCCGACGACGGGAACGAGCGCGCGGCTCGCGTAGCGCTCCACGACCCGCCGCAGGAGCGCCCGCGGGCACGAGGGCCAGTGGTCCGAGCCGTCGAGGGTCCATGCCTCCCCCAGGCACCAGGCCACCTCCGGCTGCCACGGGACGATGCGCAGCGTGTCCGGGTCCGGCCTGACCGAGAAGTCGACGTACCCTTGCTCGCCGCCGACGACGGGCGTGTGTCGGAGGTCCGTGCCCATGATCACCGAGCAGAAGGCGACCCCTTCCTCGAGCATCTCGAGGAAGTGGCCGATCGGGATGTCCTTGCCGCGCGCGACGCCGTGGAGGTCCGTGTAGAGCAGCCGGACCGCCTTCACGCCCTGGCCACGAAGGGACGCGACGGTCGCTTCCGCGTCGTGACCGATCGTCACGGCGAGCTCGCCTCCTGTTCGGGTCTCACCCGCGCACCCGCACGGGCATTCGCTTGACGCCGTTGAAGAAGCACGACCGAAGCCGGACGGGGTCGCCTGCGAGCTCCACCCTCGGAAGGTACGGGATCATCTCCTCGAGCCAGACCCTGATCTCGAGCTTCGCGAGGTGCATACCGAGGCAGAAGTGCGGCCCGCCGAGGCCGAAGGTGAGATGGCGGTTCGGCGTCCGCCCCACGTCGAGCCGGTACGGGTCGGCGAACTTCGCGTCGTCGTAGTTCGCGCCGGCGTACCAGATCGTCACCTTGTCGCCCTCCTTGATGCGGCGGCCGTGCATGACGACGTCCCTGGTCGCGGTGCGGCGGAAGTGGTGCACGGCGTGCGCTCGCCGCAGGAGCTCGTCCGCGGCGGTCCCGGCGAGCGACGGGTCGTCGACCAGCCGCTGCAGCTCCTCGGGATGCGTCAGCAGGTCGTGGAGGCCGAGCGAGATCGTGTGGCGCGTCGTCTCGTTGCCCGCGGTCGTGAGCAGGATGAACATGACGCCGAACTCCTGCTCGGAGAGCCTCGAGCCGTCGATCTCGGCCTCGACCAGCTTCGTCGTGATGTCCTCGCGCGGTTCCCGGCGTCGCTGCTCGCCGAGCTGCCTGCCGTACTCGATCAGGTCGAGCGAGAACGGGCTCGAGAACGGGAGCTTGCGGAGCTCCGGGTCCTTGAGCGCGACCTCGGCCACGTTCTCCGGCCCGACGACCTCCGGGTCGGTGTTGCCGAGGATCTTGTCGCCGAGCTCGATGATCAGCTTCCGGTCCTCGACCGGCAGGCCCATGATGTCGGAGAAGACCCACATCGGGATCTCCTCGGCGACCGAGTGGACCCAGTCGAACTCGTCGGCCTCGAATGCGCGCCCGAGGATGTCGCGTGCGAGCCCGCGGATGCGCTCCTCGTAGGTGTTGACGACGCGCGGCGTGAAGCCCTTGTTGACGAGCGCACGCAGGCGGGTGTGCGGTGGCGGATCGGTGTCGATCATCGACCGTCGCGCCTCGAGCTCCTCCGGCGTCAGGTCCTGCAGCGACGTCCCGCCGAGCTCGGACGAGAACGTCTGCCAGTCCTTCGACACCGCGAGGACGTCGTCGTAGCGCGTCAGCGCCCAGAACCCGCGCCCGTCCTTTTCCGCCTGCCAGTGGAGCGGCGCGTCCCGGCGCAGGAGCGCGAGCCAGTCGTACGGCACCCGCTCCTCCCAGACGTCGAGGTTCGTCAGATCGACGTCGTCGAGCACGAGGTCGTCGAGCGACGGGCCGGGAACGGTCGCCTCACGCGTGACGTTCTCCGAAACGTGGTCCTCCCTCGCGTGCAGCGCCTCTGCGGCGACCGGCGGCGGCGCGAGGCGGATCTGCACCGCTCCGCCCTCCTCTCGCGCCTCGTAGATCGGCAGGGGGTCGAGCGCCGGCGGCGTCAGGACGTCCCCGGTGCGCACGTCGAACTCGGAGCCGTGGCACGGGCAGACGATCACGCCGTCTTCCAGCTCGCCCTCCGCGAGCGAGCACTCCTCGTGGGTGCACGTGTCGTCGAACGCGACCCAGCCCGACGACGTCCGGCCGAGGCAG
>DASTKF010000039.1:0-6908 GCA_035716065.1 Gaiella sp. | reverse complement strand
GGCGGGTCGTCGCGCCCGAGCAGCTCGATCTCGAAGCCCGGCAGCGCCCGCCGCAGCTCCTCGAGCTTGTGCGCGTTGCCCGAAGCGAGAACGAGCTTGTGACACTGTGTCACTTGTGGCTCTTGGCGCCGGCTACAGGATTGAGGCGGCCTCGCAGGCCGTGCGCTGCGCCGTGCGGAGCTCCTCCATCCCGCCCGTCGCGAGGTCGAGCAGCCGGTCGAGGAGCTCGCGCGAGAACGGCTCCTTCTCCGCCGTCGCCTGCACCTCGACGAGCCTGCCGTCGGCGGCCATCACGACGTTCATGTCCGTCTCGGCAGACGAGTCCTCGACGTAGTCGAGGTCGAGCACCGGCTCGCCGTTCACGACCCCGACCGAGACGGCGGCGACCGACGACGGCAGCGCCTTCGTCAGCCCGAAGCGGTCGAGGGCGCGGAACGCCGCGACGTACGCCCCCGTGATCGCCGCGCAGCGCGTGCCGCCGTCTGCCTGCAGGACGTCGCAGTCGAGCCACAGCGTCCGCTCGCCGAGCGCCTGGAAGTCGCAGACGCTGCGCAGCGCGCGGCCGATCAGCCGCTGGATCTCGACCGTGCGCCCGTCCGGGCGACCGCGCGTCACCGCCCGCTGCGTCCGCTCGCCCGTCGAGGCGGGGAGCAGCGAGTACTCGGCCGTCATCCAGCCCTTGCCCTTGCCGCGGAGCCAGCGCGGGATGTCCTCGTCGATCGTCGCCGTGCAGAGGACGACCGTGCGACCCTGCGCGTAGAGCACCGACCCGTGCGGCTGCTCGAGGAAGTCGGGCTGCAGATCGAGCTCGCGGAGCTGATCGGGGCTGCGTCCGTCGTGGCGTGTCAAGGCGTCTCCCTCCGGGGTGGGCGGGCGTCGCGCGGGATCATGCCGCCTGCGACGCCGCCGCGGCGACCGTCACGCGCTCGACGTCGCGCACCGGCAGCTGCAGGAAGCGCTTGCCCATCTCCGCGAAGTCGTCGGGGTCGCCGGTCGTCAGGAAGCGGATCGAGCCCTCGCGGCCCTCGCCGTTCTCGATCCGCTTGCGCGCGAGCGTCTCGGACACCTCCCGGGCCGTCTCGTCCGCGGAGAAGACGAGCGTCACCGGACGGCCGAAGACACGCTGGAAGATCGGCCGGATGATCGGGTAGTGCGTGCAGCCGAGGATGACGGTGTCGACGCCCGCGTCGCGGAGCGGCGCGGCGACCTCGCGGACGGCCTCGGTCGTCTCGTCGCCGAAGGGATCGGGGCCCTCGATGAGCGGGACGAGTCGCGGACACGGGACGGAGACGACCTCGACGCTCGCGTCGTGCGCGTGCACGAGCGCCTCGTAGCGTCCGCTCGCGACGGTCGCCTCGGTCGCGAGCAGCCCGACGCGCCGGTTGCGCGTCGCGAGGGCCGCGGCGTGCGCCTCCGGTTGGAGGACACCGACGACCGGAACGTCGAGCGCCCGCTGGAGATCGGGCAGGCCGGCCGCGGTCGCGGTGTTGCAGGCCACGACCACGAGCTTGACGCCCTCCTCTTGGAGATGGCGCCCGACCTCGAGCGCAAAGCGGCGCACCTCCGCGAGCGGGCGGGGGCCGTACGGCAGCCGGGCGTTGTCGCCGAGGTACACCGCGTCCTCGTGCGGCAGCGTGACGAGCAGCTCGTGGAGGACGGTGAGGCCGCCCACGCCCGAGTCGAAGACGCCGATCGGCCGTGCGTCCATCGCGCGGATGATACGGGCGGTCGTGCACACCGCCCGCTAACAGACGTGGGCTACCCTCCGCGGCCGTGACCGTGCCTCGCAGATGCGCGCTGGTCGTCCTGCTCGTGAGCCTGGCGGGGCTTCTCCTCGCAGGCCCCGCGGGCGCGTTCTCCAAGGAAGACGTGACGATCACGTCCGCCGACGGGACGGCGCTCGCCGCGACGCTGACGCTGCCCGACGGCGCGGCTCCCGCGGGCGGCTGGCCGGCGGTGATCTTCATGCACGGCCTCGGCGGCAATCGCTCGAGCACGCTCGCGGTCGCCCAGCAGATGGGCATCGGCGACCGCTTCGCCGTGCTCGCCTACGACGCGCGCGGGCACGGGCAGTCGGGCGGCCTGATCGGGATCGACGGCCCCAAGGAGATCGCCGACGTGAAGGCGGTCTTCGCCTGGCTGCGCGATCGGCCGGACGTCTCCGACACCCGGATCGGCGGCTGGGGCGTCTCCTACGGCGGCGGCGCGGCGTGGAACTCGCTCGCGGCGGGCGTCCCGTGGGCTGCGCTCGAGATCTCGATGAGCTGGGTCGACCTCCGCGACGCGCTCCTCCCGCAGGGGCTCGCGAAGACCGGCGTGATCGCAGGCTTTCTCGGCTCCCTCGACCCCAAGCGCATCGATCCAGAGGTGCTCGCGATCCGGGACGCCGCCTACGCCGGGACGATCGGCCGTGTCCTGCCGTTCGCGGCCGCGCGCTCGTCGCTGCCCGCCCTCGAGGGCGTCAAGACGCCGGTCTTCATGATGCAGGGCCGTCGCGACTTCGCCTTCGGCATGGAGCACGCGCTGAACGCCTACCGCGCGCTCGCCGGGCCGAAGGAGCTGTGGTTCGGGCTCAGCGGCCACGCCCCGTCGCCCGGCGTCGCAGCCGATACGCCGGCGATGCTCGCCGAGGGCGCCCGCTGGTTCGACCGGTACGTCAGCGGCAAGACCGCGGTGACGTTCGGCAAGCCCGTCGCGATCTCGCCCGAGAGCTGGAAGGGCAAGCCAGCTCGGTTCGCGGGGCTGCCGAAGGTCGTGACGACGAAGACCGCGTTCGCGGCGAAGACTGCTTTTGGCCAGTCCGGGAAGCTCCAACGGACGCTGCCGCGCCTCACGCGCCCGACCGAGGCGTTCGGCTCGCCGGTCGTCCAGGTGAGCGCGAACGCGACCGGCGGGTGGTCGCGCATCGTCGCGGTCCTCAGCGCGCGCACGCCGGCCGGAAAGGAGATCGTCGTCGCGGGCGGCGGCGTGCCCGCGAAGGCCGGGAAGCGCACGTACCGGATCGTGCTGGGCAACCAGGCGACGTTCCTGCCGAAGGGCTCGAAGCTGACGGTGACGATCGCCTCGTCGTCGCTCGCCCAGAATCCCGGCAACCTGCTCTACCTCGACCTGCCGTTCCCGTCCACGGCACGCCTCACGGTCACCGGCGGCTCGCTGCGGCTTCCGCAGCTGGCGACGCCCGTCTCCCGATGAGGCGCGCGCTCGCGGTAGCGGCCGCGGTCGCGGTCGGCGCCGTCGCCGCCGCAAGCGCGACGACAACCGCCGACCCCGGCGTCACGGCGACGTCGGTGCTCGTCGGCGGGACCGTGCCGCTCTCCGGCGAGGCCGCTGCGTTCGGCACCGTCGCACCGGGGGCGAAGGCGTACTTCGACTACGTCAACTCTACGGGCGGGGTCAACGGGCGCAGGATCGAGTACCGCTACTACGACGACGCCTACAACCCCGCGCAGACCGTCCAGCTGACGCGGAAGCTGGTCGAGCAGGACCACGTGTTCGCGATCTTCAACGCGGTCGGCACGGCGAACAACCTCGCGATCCGCGACTACCTGAACGCGCAGAAGGTGCCGCAGCTCTTCGCCGGAGACGGCTCGCAGGCGCTCGGAGGCGCCTCGGCGCGGTATCCGTGGACGGTCGGCTTCCTCCCGAGCTACCGGGGCGAGGGCGCGGTCGTCGGGCGCGACCTCGTCGCGACGCGGCCGAAGGCGAAGGTCGCCGTGCTGCTCGAGAACACCGAGCTCGGCAAGGACATGACGCGCGGCCTGTCCCGTGCGATCGCGGGGAAGGGACCGAGGATCGTCGCGTCGGAGCCGTACGAGCTGACGTCGACCGACGTCGTCGCCCAGGTCGCCAAGCTGAAGGCCTCCGGCGCCGACACGCTCATGCTCTTCGCGACGCCGAAGTTCATGATCCAGGCGATCGTCGCGGCGAAGAAGCTCGCGTGGAAGCCGCAGCTCTATCTCGCTTCCGTGTCAATCGAGCCGACGATCATGGCGATCGCGCGCGCGAACGCACCGGACCTCACCCGCGGCGCACGCGCGATCGCGTTCGTCAAGAACCCGAACGACCCGGTCTGGCGAAAGGACCCGAGCGTCGCGCTCTACAAGTCGATCCTGAAGCGCTTCGCCCCGTCGGCGAAGTGGACGGACGTCTACAACTGGTACGGCATGACCGTCGCCTGGACGATGGTCGACACGCTGCGGCGGGCCGGCAAGAACCTCACGCGCACGAGCCTCCTGCGGGCGGCACGAAGCCTCGACACGACGAAGAACCCGTTCCTGCTCCCGGGGACACGGCTCCGCACCTCGGCCACGGACGCCTTCCCGATCGACACGGTCTACCTCTACCGCTACGACAACCGGCAGTGGGTCCGCACCGCAGGGCCCTTCCCCGCACGATGACGCAACCCCCAAGGAGGGAACACCCACGATGACGACACGGACACGCACCGCCGTGGTCGCGGTCGCGGCGCTCGTCGCGGTCGCGCTCGCGGCCGTGGCCACCGCGGCGTACACGTCGCCGAAGCTCTCGGTCTCGTACGCGCCGGGGAACATCACCAACATCGTCGCCTCGGCCTCGGTGAACGACGACTCGACCGCCCGGGCGGCGATCGTGATCCCGAACGGAAGCGCGATCACCACGACCGCGGCTCCGGGCACGAAGGTCGGCACCGCGAAGGCCCAGGTGAGCGCGCTCGCGCTCGGCGGGGCACTGCTGCCCCTCGCTGGCGACATCGTCGTCGCGCCTCCCGGCGCGGTGACGCCGGCGTCGCAGACGGGCTGCATCGGCGCCGCGACCCCGCAGCTGACGCTCCTGCTGGTGCTCCAGGCGGCGGGCCAGACGATCAACCTGCCCGCGTACATCCTCCCGACGAGCGGCGCCCAGACGGCGCTCGGCTCGACGCAGCTCGTGTTCTGCCTGCCCCCGCCGGACATCCCCGCCGACAAGGGCGGTGCGACGTTCGGGGCGAAGTTCCTGAGCGCCGACCTGACGCTGAACGGCGTCATCGGCTCGGTCGTGCAGGGCGCATGGGCTGCGTTCTGGACCCCGTGGAACGCAGGCGTCGGGACGGTGAACACCGCCGCCAGCGTCGTCTCTCCCGCAGTGATCGCGCCGGGTGGGATCACGCTCGCCGGTCGCAAGGTCAAGGGCGTCAAGCGCCTCTCCGGCCGCGTCACGCAAGGCGGCGCCGGGGTCGCGACGCGCGTCACGATCCTCGCCGGCACGAAGCGACTGGCGACGGTCGCGGCAAAGAGGAACGGGACGTTCACGTACGCCGTCCCGAAGAAGTCGAAGGCGACCACGTTCCGGGCGCGCGCGGTCGTCGCGGGCCGGGCCGCACCGGCCGCGTGCACGCCGTTCGCCGCGCTCGGCGTGCCCTGTGTCAACCCGACCTCGAGCGGCTTCGCCGCGACGTCGGGCGCCGTCCGGCTCCGCTAGCCGGGCTGCACTCGAAGGACCATCGGAGCGGGCGCCTGCGGGCGCCCGCTCCGCGTATCCGGCGTCAGGCGCGCCCGAAGCTCGGGGCCACGCCGAAGACCGCCTCCGCGACCCCGGCGTCCGTCGCTCCGTACCGGTGCGGCATCGCGGACGGGAGGAAGAACGCGTCGCCAGGCGCGAGCGTCGCCTCGATGCCCGCCGCTTCTAGCCGCAGCGCACCACGCGTGACGTAGACGAGCTCCTCTCCGTCGTGGGTCTCCTCGAGGCTCGTCAGCCCGGCCGGCACGGTCACGGTGCCAGCCGTCAGGTGCTCTGTGCTGATCAGGAGCCCGAGGAGCACGTCCCGGTCGAGCCGCCAGACGCTGTCCTCGCGGCGCAGGATGCGCAGCGAGCCCTCCCCCGGACGTGCGCCGGCGAGGTTCCCGACGACGCCTTCGACGGCGTACACGCTCTCGTCGAGATACGGCCTTGTCCGCGCGTACGCGCCGGAGGTGCCCGTCGCCGGCGGCGGCGCGAAGAGCTCGAGCACACGCAGCGGCTCGTCGCCGTAGGAGAAGCCGTGATGCCAGGTGTCTCGACGGAAGAAGACGCTCTCGCCGGGCTCGGCACGGACGACCTCGCCCGTCTCCGGGTTGGCGAGCACGAGCGTCCCCTGCAGCACGTACAGCAGCTCGTCGGCGGCGAACACCGTACGGAAGCTGTCCGAGTGGCGGAACGCGCCGCCCGGCTCCAACCCGAACACGATCGCGTGGATCCGCTGCGAGGACACATAGATCCAGTCCTCGACGAAGCCGGCCTCCTCGTCGCCCCAGGTGTGCCGGACGGCGTCGGCCGCGCGGATCACCGTCGGCGCGTCGAACGACGGTCGCGGCGAGGGCTTATAGCCCATCGTGGCTCCGGCGGTCGTGAGCGAGGCGCGCGGCGTCGAGCTCCGCGAACGACGGGTCGTAGACCGGATCGGGAAAGCCGCTCTCGATCGTGCGCGCGACGCCGTCGCGGCCCGCGTCCTGCGCGGCGAGCATGATCTCGAGCGCGTGGTAGGCGTGCTCCGGCCGGGTGACGGTCGGGCGACCGCTCTCGACGCAGTCGACGAGGTGGCGCAGGCCCTCGGTCCACTGCCAGTGCGGGTCGCTCTCGGGGAGGACGCGCCATGCTCCGTCGTCGTTCCGCCAGAGCTCCCAGCCCTCGGGCGCCCAGTCGTCGCCGAGGAGCTGGATCGTTCCCTCGCTGCCGTAGAGCTCGATCGCCGGCGAGCGGTAGCGCTGCATCGTGAAGCCGGTCGTCACCACGGCGAAGCGGGCGTCGCCGAAGTCGAGCAGCACGTGCGCGTTGTCCTCGGCCTCGACCCGGATCCGGCGGCCGTCGACCTCGCGCTCTCCGACTGCGATCCCGGTCATCGCCGTCACCCGCCGCGCAGGCCCGAACACGGCGCAGAGGCTCGTGACGTTGTAGACGCCGAGGTCGAAGAGCGA
>DASTKF010000038.1:0-3453 GCA_035716065.1 Gaiella sp. | reverse complement strand
ACCGATGTACGCATAGCTCACCTTGCCCGTGCGCAGTAGCTGCTCCAGTGAGCGTCGCGCGAGGTCGATGGGAATCGCGAAACCGACGCCCTCGTTCGTGCCGGACGTGCTCTCGATCTGCGCGTTGATGCCGATCACGCGACCGTCGGCGTCGAAGAGCGGCCCGCCGGAGTTGCCGCGGTTGATCGGCGCGTCGATCTGGATCGCGTTCGAGACGGCGAACCCGCCGGCCGCGAGAGAGTCGATCGAGCGGCCGGTGGCCGAGACCACGCCGACGGTCAGCGAGCTCTGCTTGCCGAAGGGGCTTCCGATCGCTGCGACCGGCTCGCCGACGACGACCGTCGCGGAGTCTCCGAGTGGCACGGGATCGAGCGGGTGGTCGGCGGGCTTGACGCGGATCACGCCGACGTCGCTGAAGAGATCCCAGCCGACGACGCGACCGCCGATCCTCTCGCCGTCGGCGAACTCGACGTACACCGCGCGGGCCCCCTGGACGTTCGTCCGCGCCTCCGCGGCATTCGTGATGACGTGCGCGTTCGTGAGGATCACGCCGTCACGGTCGACGACGAAGCCCGACCCCTGCGCCGTACCGTCGAGCCCCAGATTCGCGTAGATGGTGACGACACCGGGCGCGCGGGCGGCGTAGAGCGCCTCCGGGTCGAACGCCGTGCCGGGCCGGCGCGCCGGGACCGGGATCGTGCCGGACGGTGCGGAAGCGGCGCTCGTCTCGACGATCGTCGTCGTGCTCCCGCCGAAGCCGGCGACCGACCCGACGAGGAGCGCCACCACGGCGCCGATCGCAGCGGCGGCGACGGCAAGCCCCACGGCTGCCTTGCGACCCATGCCGGCCACCGTAGCAACGGCCGTTCCGTTTCCACGTGGAAACGACGGCGTGGCTCAGGCCGTTTTCACGTGGAAACGGCGAGCTCGCCCGCCGGGACCGTCGCCGCCGGCAGCGAGAGCGTGAACGTCGTCCGCCCAGCCGCCGAGCTGAGCTCCACGGTGCCGCTCATCCGCTCGGCAAGCTGGCGTGCGATCGCGAGGCCGAGGCCGCTGCCCGACGCATGCGGGCCCTCGATGCGGTAGAAGCGGTCGAAGACCCGCTCCGCGTGCTCGCGGGGAATCCCGGGCCCGTCGTCGGAGACGGCGAGCTCCGCCCGACCCGCGTGCAGGGCCGTCGTAAGGACGATCTCCGTGCCCGGCGGCGTATGCGTGAGCGCGTTGATCGCGAGCGAGCGGCCGATCTGCAGGACCCGCTCCTCGTCGGCGAGCGCCCACGCGCGCTCGTCGGTCTCCAGCACCAAGCGGTGGCCCGTCGACTCGGCAAGCGGGGTCAGCTCGTCGACGAGCGTCCGCGCAGCGTCCGCGAGTACGACCTCCTCCTGCTCGACCCGGAACCGCCCGGCGTCCATCCGCGACAGGTCGAGCAGGTCGGCCGCCAGCTTCGTCAGTCGGTCGACCTGCTCTCGCGTGGTCGCGAGGAACCCCGCCCGCGTCTCCTCGTCGAGGTCCTCGTCGGCCATCAGCTCGAGGAACCCGGCAAGCGAGAAGAGCGGGGTGCGGAGCTCGTGCGACGCGTTCGCGACGAACTCCTTTCGCGCGGTGTCGAGCTGCGAGAGCTGGACCCGCATCCGCTCGAAGGCCGCGGCGAGCTCGCCGAGCTCGTCGTCGCCGAGATCGACCACGGGCTCGTCGAACTCACCCTGCGCGATCCGGTTCGCGGCACGCTCGAGGCGCCGGATGCGGCGCGCGTGGAGCGTCGCCGCCGCGCTCCCGAGGATCGCCGCGATCGCGAGCGCGACGCCCGTCGCGTAGAGCATCCGCCGCTTCACGACCCGCACCGTCGCGAGCTGGTCCTCGATCGGCGTCGAGAGGAGCAGGACGTTGCCCGACACGAGCGGCACCGCGACCTCGGCGAACGGCCTGCCGCGTCGCTCGACACGCCCGCGGGAGATGCGCGAGTCCTGGGCGGTCTCCAGGCCGACCGTGTCGTCGCTGATCTGGCCGGCGTTCGCGGCCGAGTCCGCGAGCGTCCTGAGCGACAGCGGCTCCGGGCCGAAGACCTGGTAGACGACGACACGCGCGTTCGCGAAGAGCGACGCCGCGTCGGCGAAGCTGTCGATGGCCAACGGGTCGCTGAAGTCGCCGCGCGCGTCCGCCCGGGTGTACGAGTACGCGGTCGCCTCCGCGTCGCTCTGGAGCTCGTCGAGCCGCTCCGCGACGAGGCGCCGCTCGAGCGACGGCACGACCATCAGATACGCGCCGCCGAGCGCGCCGCCCACGATGAGGAGCAGCGCGACCGCCAGCGTCGTGCGGATCCCGCCCGGGAGGCTCATCCGGCCGAGGCGCCGTCGCGGAATCGGTACCCCGCGCCGCGCACGGTGAGGATCAGCTCGGGCTCCCGGGCGTCGCGCTCGATCTTCTCGCGCAGGTGCCGGACGTGGACGTCGATCGTCCGCGGCTCGCGGTAGTCGGCGCTTCCCCGGATGCGCTCGAGCAGCTGCCGCCGGCTGAAGACGATGCCAGGCTCGCTTGCCAGGAGCGCGAGGAGCTCGAACTCGACGAAGGTCAGCTGGATCGGCACGCCGCGCACCTCGACCGTGCGGCGCGGGAGGTCGATGACGACGTCGCCGCGGTCGACGACCTCGTCGCGGCGGCTCGCATGATGCGGTGTCGCGGCGCGGCGCAGGAGGGCACGCACGCGGCTGCGGAACTCGCGGATCGAGAAGGGCTTCGTGATGTAGTCGTCGGCGCCGAGCTCGAGCCCGAGCACCTTGTCGAGCTCGTCGTCGCGAGCGGTGAGCATGATGATCGGCACCGTGCTCTCCGAGCGAAGGCGGCGGCAGACCTCGAGTCCGTCGACTTTAGGCAGCATGATGTCGAGGACGACAAGGTCGACGGTCTCCTCGCCGAAGCGCCGCAGCGCCTCGTCGCCGTCGCGCGCCTGGACGACCCGGTACCCGTCGCGCTCGAGCGGGTAGGTGAGGAGCGACTGAATCGCATCCTCGTCGTCGACGAGCAGGATGGTCGAGGACGGATCCGGCATCTGTGGTTGACGCGCCCCCAACGCGGACGTGCGGGCCTGCTCGGCCCTACTATAGCCCCCTGCATGGAGCCCGCCCGCCTCGGGACGAGCAAGCGGAGGCCGCGGCGCGGCTCGATCGAACGGCCCGTCGACCTCCGCCTCGCCCGCAATCTCGCGGCCGTCCTGGCGCTCCCGTTGCTACTGGTGGTTTTCACGATGGCGCGCACGGGGCCGCTGCCGGCCCCGGATCTGCCGCCGGCGTTCGACGGCGCGACCGCGGCGGCCCTGACGGTCGAATTGGCCGGCGACAACGCGAACCGCGTTCCCGGGTCGCCGGGGGCCGCCAGTGCGGCGCAGTGGTACCGCGACAAGCTCGCGCTCTACGGGCTCGCCGTCCGCGAGGACGCCTGGCGCGAGGATGTCGCGGG
>DASTKF010000037.1:0-10179 GCA_035716065.1 Gaiella sp. | reverse complement strand
TTGGCGGGCGCCTCGGTCTTCAGCTCGCTCGCGCTGAGGACGGTCTCGTTCCCCTCGGCGTCGATCTCGACGAGTTCGTAGGCGTGGCGCTTCTCCTTCGCCCGCTTGCGACGCTGCTTCTGGCTCGCCATCGTCTCGATTATGCCCGCAGGTGCGCGACCCGGCCCTCCTGGACGACCGAGTGGACGACGTCGCCGGCAAAGTGGTACGCGACGTGCCGCCAGTCGGGCGCATCGATCAGCACGAGATCCGCTCGTAGGCCAACGGCGATTCGGCCGCGGTCGTCGAGGCCGAGGACGTGCGCGGCATTGACCGTCGACGCGGCGAGAGCCTCCTCCGGCGCGAGGCCGAGCTGGGTGCACGCGAGCGTCCAGACGACGGGCAGGCTCTCGCAGAACGCGCTGCCCGGGTTGAAGTCGGTGGCGAGCGCGATCGCGGCGCCGGCGTCCACCAATGCCCGTCCGGGCGGCATCGGGCGCGCGAGGTAGAGCGCTGCGACCGGGAGCATGACGGCGACGACGTCGCTCGCAGCCAGCTGCGCCACGCCGTCCGGGCCGGTCGCCTCGAGGTGGTCGATCGACCGCGCGCCGAGCTCCACCGCGAGCGGCACCGCTCCCATCTCGCTGAGCTGGTCACCGTGGATGCGGAGCGCGAGCCCGGCGGCCCGGCAGGCGATCAGATAGCGGCGCGCCTGCTCGACGTCGAACGTTCCTCGCTCGACGAACACGTCGGCAGCGACGGCGATCTCGGCTGCCTTCGGCAAGACGTGCTCGATCGCCCAGTCGACGTACGTGTCGGCGTCGGGCTGCTCCGGCGGAACCGCGTGCGCGCCCAGCCAGGTGGGCACACCGCCCGCCGCACGAACCGCCTCCAGCTGGGCGAGCTCGGTGTCGTGATCGAGCCCGTAACCGCTCTTACCCTCGAACGTCGTCGTGCCGTGAGCGAGCATCGCGTTGCGGTGGCGAGCGACGATCTCCCGCAGCTCGGCCGTGCCCGCTGCACGGGTGGCGCGCGTCGTCGAGAGGATCCCACCGCCGGCCGCGAGCAGCTCCTCGTACGTCGCCCCGCCCGCGCGCAGCGCAAACTCGTTCGCGCGGTCACCTGCGAACGCGGGGTGCGTATGGCAATCGACGAGTCCGGGAATCGCGCAGAGCCCGTGACCATCGACGTCCTCGACCTCCCCATCGAGCGGCGAAAGGTCGCGCATCCTGCCGATCGCCTCGAACGTGCCGTCGCGCACGAGGATAAACGCGTCCTCGATCACGTCGACATGGCGGAGCGCCCCGCCACGGAGCGGTGCGCCTGTACCGGCCGACGTCACGACCTGGGCGAGATCGCGGACGAGGAGCCTGCTCGTCCCGTCGGGCGGCACGGACTGCACGGCGCCCGTCGTCACGACGTGAGGCCCGGGAGGTCGAGCCCGCCTGCGCGAGCCGCGTCGATCGCCTCTTCGTAGCCCGCGTCCGCGTGGCGCATCACGCCGGTTCCCGGATCCGCGGCGAGCACGCGTTCGAGGCGGCGATCGGCGTCCACCGTCCCGTCGGCGACGACGACCATGCCGGCGTGGATCGAGTTGCCGATTCCCACGCCTCCGCCGTGGTGGACGCTGACCCACGTCGCGCCGGACGCCGTGTTGAGCAGCGCGTTGAGGATCGGCCAGTCGGCGATCGCGTCCGAGCCGTCCTGCATCGACTCGGTCTCGCGGTACGGCGAGGCAACCGAGCCCGAATCGAGGTGATCCCTCCCGATCACCACCGGCGCGGACACCGCGCCCGAGCGCACGAGCGCGTTGATGGCCAGCCCTGCCTTCGCGCGGTCGCCGTAGCCGAGCCAGCAGATGCGCGCGGGGAGCCCCTGGAACGCCACCCTCGTCGGAGCCAGCTCGAGCCACCGCTGCAAGAGCTCGTCGTCGGGGAAGAGCGCCTGCAGCTCGCGATCGATCGCCGAGATGTCCGCCGACTCGCCGGAGAGAGCGGCCCAGCGGAAAGGACCGATGCCGCGACAGAAGAGCGGCCGGATATAAGCCGGGACAAAGCCCGGGTATGTGAATGCGTCGCTCAGGCCGGCTCGATAGGCCTCACCCCGCAGGTTGTTTCCATAGTCGAAAACGTAACAACCCATCCGGACGAGATCCGTCATTGCCCGGACGTGTGCCACGATCGACTCGGATGCGAGCCTGAGGTACTCCTGAGGATCCCGCTCGCGCAGCGCCGCTGCCTCCTCGAACGGGACCTCGGCGGGGACGTAGCCGGTGAGCGGATCGTGAGCCGCGGTCTGGTCGGTGACGAGGTCGAATGCCTCGCCGCGCGCGACGAGCTCCGGCAGGACGTCCGCTGCATTCCCCCGTAGCCCGACCGAGAGCGGTTTCCTCGCAGCGGCGGCCGCACGAACCCTCGCGAGCGCGTCGTCGAGCGACGAAGCCTGCTCGTCCAGGTATCGGGTCGCGAGCCTCCGGTCGATCGAGCGCTGATCGACGTCGATGCACAGGATCGCCGCGCCCGCCATCGTCGCGGCGAGCGGCTGGGCGCCGCCCATTCCCCCGAGGCCTGCCGTCAGGACGGTCCGCCCCGCGAGATCGGGTGTGCCGAAGTGCTTCTCGCCCGCAGCACAGAACGTCTGGTACGTCCCCTGCAGGATCCCCTGGGTGCCGATGTAGATCCAGGAGCCCGCGGTCATCTGCCCGAACATCGTCAGACCCTCCGCCTCCAGCCGGCGAAACTCGTCCCACGTCGCCCACGCCGGCACGAGCAGCGAGTTCGCGATGAGGACGCGCGGCGCGTCGGCATGGGTCCGGAACACGCCGACGGGCTTCCCCGACTGGACGAGAAGGGTCTCGTCCTCGCCGAGGCGCACGAGCGTGCGCACGATGTCTCGGAGCGCCTGGTGCGACCGCGCAGCGCGCCCGGAGCCGCCGTAGACGACGAGCGACTCCGGGTGCTCCGCGACGTCTGGATCGAGGTTGTTCAGGAGCATGCGGAGCGGCGCCTCGGTCGTCCATGACCGCGCGTTCAGTGTGCTGCCGCGCGGTGCTCGGATCGCGGAGAGGTCACCGACGAGGCTCTCGACGAGCGCGTGCGTCACGGGCGCCGGTTTCCGTTGCTGGATTGATGGCGTTCCGGCGGCGCGGCCCGGGACTCGCGCTGCCGGAACCTGAACCACGTCCAGCCGGTCGCGATCACGAAGTACGCCGCGGCGACGAGCACGGCCTTCACGAGGTCGCCGCCGGAGATCGCCGCGACGACGAGGATCACGAGCGCGAGGACCGAGTGGACGATCGCGGATCCGCGATACGGGCGCGGCGGTGGCGGTAGGTCGCTCAATCCTTCACCTCCGCAACCTCGACGGCGACCGCGTCGAGCAGCGCGCCGTCGCGGATCGCGGACGCCATGCGCTCGATGTCGGCCGACAGCGACCTGTCCTCGCGGACGCGCTCCGAGAGCGTGCGCACGAACGCGCGTGTGGCGCCGACACCCCTGCCAGGCTCCAGCGGCGCAAGGAACTCGACCGCTTGCGCGCCGGCGAGCAGCTCGATCGCCAGCACTCGTTCAGCGTTGGCGAGGACCTGGAGCGCCTTCAGTCCCGCGCCGTTCCCCATCGAGACGTGATCCTCCTGGCCCGCACTCGTCGGGATCGAGTCGACGGAGGCGGGATGGCTCAACGACTTGTTCTCGGAGACAAGCGCGGCGGCCACGTACTGCGGGATCATGAAGCCCGAGTTGAGGCCCTCCTCCCGCGCGACGAGGAACGGGGGCAGGCCGTCCGACAGACTCGGGTTCACGAGCCGCTCGGTCCGCCGCTCGCTGATGTTCGCGAGCTCCGCGCACGCGATCGCGATGCAATCGAGCCCGATCGCGATCGGCTGGCCGTGGAAGTTGCCGTTCGAGACGATCAGCTCCTCCTCGAGCAGGACGAGCGGGTTGTCGGTCGCCGCGTTCAGCTCGACAGCGACCGTCCGCTCGACGTGGTCGAGGAGATCGCGGCTCGCGCCGTGCACTTGCGGCGCGCAGCGCAACGAGTACGCGTCCTGCACCTTGTCGCACCACCGGTGCGACTCGACGATCGCCGAGCCGTCGAGCAGCGCGCGGAGCGTCGCCGCGCTTCGCTGCTGGCCGGCAAGCGGACGCGCCGCGTGGATCGCCGGGTGGAAGCTCGTCGGCGTCGCCTGGAGCGCCTCCACGGACATCGCGCACGCTACGTCCGCCGCACGCGCCAGCCGCTGGGCGCGGACGAGGGCGAGGGATGCCATGGCGGTCATGAACTGCGTCCCGTTGATCAGCGACAGGCCTTCCTTCGCCTCGAGCGTGATCGGTGACAACCCGGCTGCGGCGAGCGCCTCGGCCCCGCTCACGCGACGACCGTCCACGGTCGCCTCGCCCTCCCCGACGAGCGGCAGAGCGAGGTGCGCGAGGGGAGCGAGATCGCCGCTCGCCCCGACCGAACCTCGGGACGGCACGTGGGGCACGATCCCCGCCCCGAGCACGCCGAGGAGGAGCTCGATCGTCTCGACGCGCGCCCCGGAGAAACCCTTGGCGAGCGTGTTCGCGCGAAGGAGCATCGCCGCGCGGACGACCTCTTCCGGGTACGGGTCGCCGACGCCGCATGCGTGGCTGCGCAGCAGTCGAAGCTGCAGCTCGGCAGCCTGCTCCGGCGGGATGGACTGCGAGACGAACCTGCCGAAGCCAGTGTTGACGCCGTACGTGTGGTCGCCGACCTGGGCCTCGAGAAAGGAGCGCGCCGCCGCGGCTCGGGTGCGCCCGGTGTCTCCGAGCACCGCCGGGCGACCGTCGACCGCGACGTCCCAGACGTCCGCGATCGCGAGGTTCTCCCCGGTCAGCACAACGGTGTCCGGCACGGCCCGAGTCTAGACCCGCCCGGACGGCCGGTCAGGCCGCAGAGGCGGCCTGGTCGGAATCCGCGCACGCGCGCTCCGACGCCCCCAGACGCCGTCCCCCCTTGGGGGAGCGAAGCTCCCTGGAGTCACGCTATCGCGCAACCTGTCACGTGTCTGTGCCGACTTCGCGCCGACTCTGCGTCATCCGGCGTGGTCCGGCGCGTCGTCCGGCGTCTCCACCACAGCGATCACTCCACGAGGTGCCACTCGATCACGCGGTCGGCGTCGAGACGCCGGAGCCGCAACGCCCGCGCGGCGGCGTCGAGCGCCGCCTGTCCCGGCACGCCGCGGTCGTCGAGCGGGTTCTCGATCCCCTCGGCCCGTGCGGCCGCCGCGACGCAGCGAGCGGGCAGCAGCCCGACGAGCTCCCCCCACCCCACACCGGCCCCACGCGTCGTTGCCTCCGCGACGATGCGCTCGACCATCGCGTGTGGCGGAGTCGCGTCCACGTCGACGACGTTCGTCGACACCTGGATCCTTCCGGCTCCGAGGTGCAGGCCGAGCGCCTGAACGCCTGGCAGCCCTCCGGACGACTCGCGCACGGCGGCCGCGACATCGCGGGCGACGTCGAGCGTCCCGCGCAGCTCGAGGTTGAACGCGACGAGCGGCGCGCGCACCCCCAGCAGGACGGCACCCGCCCCAGGGTCGAGCCGGCGCGGGCCGAAGGCGGGCTCGAGCTCTCCCCCGTCGACCCGCCGCTGCAGCTCGCCCGGCCCGCCCCGACGGAAGAAGGCGGGTCGAAGCCCGTCCCCGATCTCGCCGTAGAGGAACACGGGAAGCCGGAGCTCGTCACCCACCCTCGCGGCGACCGCGAGCGCGACGTCGACTGCCCGCCGGAGGTCGCCCGGCGCAAGCGGGACGACCGGAACGACGTCCGCCGCGCCGACGCGCGGATGGACGCCTTGGTGCGTCCGCAGGTCGATTCGCCGGCGCGTCTCGTCGATACCCGCGAGGAGCCCCTCCTCGATCCCGCGGTCGTCACCGACGAGGGTGATGACGGCGCGGTTGTGGTCACCGTCGACATGCGTGTCGAGCACCCGCGCGCCGGCGCGCGAGAACGCCTCGGCAATCGCGGCGACCGCGGAAAGGTCCCGACCCTCCGAGACGTTCGGGACGGACTCGAGCAGGGCCACGCGCGTAGCCTACGACCGATGCACGAGCCCACCGCCCCGGCGTACTACGACCAACGCGCGCCCGAGTACGACGACTGGTACCTGGGCGTCGGCCTGTTCGCAGAGCGCGACCGCGACGGGTTCGACGAGGACCTCGCCGCGATGTGTGCCGTGCTCGCCCAGCTCGCCCCTGCAAAGAACCTCGACGTCGCCTGCGGCACGGGATTCCTGACGCGCCGTCTGCACGGCGACATCACCGGTCTCGACCAGAGCGCGCGCATGCTCGAGATGGCGGCTCACAGACTCCCGAATGCCACGCTCGTCCAGGGCGACGCCCTCGCTCTCCCCTTCGCCGACGACACGTTCGACCGCGTGCTCAGCGGCCACTTCTACGGCCATCTGGACGAGACGCAGCGAGCTGCGTTCCTGCGGGAAGCGCGCCGCGTCGCCCCGGAGCTCGTGATCGCCGACGCGTCGCGCGAGCGATCGCACACCGCCGAGGAGTGGTCGGAGCGCGTCCTCCGTGACGGCTCGAGCTGGCGGGTGTACAAGCGATGGTTCACCCCGGACGGCCTGCTGGACGAGCTCGGCGGCGGCGAGGTGCTGCACGCGGGCCCGTGGTTCGTCGTCGTGCGCTCGCCGCGGTGAGCCGGACCCGCTCGATCGCCTCGCTCCAACGGCAGAACGCACGCTGTCGCCGGTGCCTCGAGGCGGGGTTTCCGATCGTCCCTCGCCCCGTGTTCGCCGGCCGAGCGGGTCAACGCGCCTACCTCTACGGCCTCGCCCCGGGGCGCGTCGAGGCCGAAACCGGCCTGCCGTGGCAGGGCCGGGCGGGACGGACGCTCCGCCGCTGGCTCAAGCTCGACGAGGAGGAGTTCTTCGCGCGCTTCTACTGCGCCTCGGTGACGCGGTGCTTCCCGGGGCCGAGCCCGAGCGGCCGCGGCGACCGTCGGGCGACACCGGCCGAGGAGGGCCTCTGCGCCCCGTGGCGCGAGGACGAGCTCCGACTCCTCCGACCCGGGCTCGTCGTTACGGTCGGCCTCGCCGCGACGCATCAGCTCCTCGGCGTGCGGAGGCTCACCGACGCGATCGGCAAAAGCTACGCGCTCGACGGCGCGATCGCGATCCCGCTGCCGCACCCGTCGGGCGCGAGCGGATGGCTCAACGACGAGACAAATCGCAGGCGACTCGGCAAGGCGCTCACCCACGTCCGCCGCGAGCTCGAGCGTCTCGCTACGGCCTGACGAGAGGTGCCTGGGCTCAGCCCGGCCACTTGTCGACGGGGTAGTACGCGACGGGCACGACGACGGTCGTCGCGAGCTTGTCGTGCCACGTCTGCCTCTCGCCGTCCCAGAGCATCCAGAAGTAGCCGAGGTAGCACAGGAGACCCGACAGGATCCTGGCCGCGGTTCGACCGAGCCCGCGCGCGAAGCCGATCGGGCCACCTGCCCGGAAGTCGATCACGCGGATGCCCAGAGCGCGCTTGCCGATCGTCTGGCCGGACGGACTGCCCTCGAAGAACGTGAAGTATGCGAACCAGACGGCAACCAAGACCAGTGACGACGCGGTCTCGCCGATGATCGCGTACAGGATGCCGTAGACGATCGCGACGAGAATTCCGTCGATCAGCAACGCGACGAGGCGCCGGCCGAAGCTCGCACGCGGCCCCGATGGACCGCTCGGGACATATGCAGGGATCGTGGTTTGGGGCTCGGACACCGGAAGCTCCCTTCGTCGTGGTCAGAACAGGCCGAAGCGGTGCAGCTCGAATGCCCACATCCCCGCGAGCCCGAGCGGCAACGCGACGCTCGGGACCCTCAGCGCGGATGGGCGGAGAACGAGAAGGAGCACGGCGACGAGCACGGCGGCAACTCCCGCCGGGTTGGCGGCGAACGCCTCGCCCAGCCGAAGCTGGAGGATGCTCTCGACGCTCGTCGTCATCCCGCAGAGCGGGCATGGGACGCCGGTCAGAGCACGGAGCGGGCACACGAGGCCGGGAGCTCCTGGCAGGAGCGGAAGCACGGCGGCGGCACCGAGCATCGCCGCCCCGGCAACACGAAGGTCGCGGACCTCGAGCTCGGTCGTGCGCATCGGGCTGCGAGGCTATCGCGACCGCCGGTCGACCCCGCCCTACCGGTCGGCTTCGCGCGATCTGGACGAAACGATTGCCTCGAGAAGCCGCTCGCCCGAGAGCCCGTGGGGAACACCGGCGTCTTCGGTTGCAGCCGCGTCAGCAGCGACCTGGCGATCCGCACCGATGGATCTTGATGCCCGTGTCGAGGATCTCGCCGATCCCGAGCGGGCGGAGCGCCGTCGCCGTCATCGGCGCCCGACGATAACGAGCGGTCCTGCCGGAGCACCCTCCGGGCGTCGTAGACTCCGGCTGTGGCGGACGAGCCGGAGACGCTGCCTTCCGAGCCGGACGTCGCCGGCCCGGTGTCCGAGCAGGCGCTCCGCGACACGCGGCTATCGCCCTCCGAAGCGGTCGAGCACATGCGGATCCGGCTCCCGGACCGCGGCAACCGCAAGCTCCGGCGCGTCCTCGAGCGCGCGAACGCCGACAAGGAGCTCAAAGGCTGGTGGCATGTCGCGAACGTCAACGCCGTCGTCCGCCTGGCGATCAACGACCACTCGTGGGTCCACATCCAGATCGTCGCGAACATCGCCCTGAAGCTCCTCCGTCAGCTGACGAAGAACGGCGTCGAGCCGTCGCTCGTACGCGACTACGGGATGGAGCGCGAGGACGCGGAGATGGTCGTCGTCCTCGCCGCGCTCACGCACTGCGTCGGGATGTCGGTGCACCGCAAGGGCCACGAGGACTGGAGCCTCTTCCTCGCCGAGCCGAAGCTCCGCGAGCTGCTCGACGGGATCTACGACGAGCCCGACCGCACGGTGATCGTCTCGGAGGTCCTCCAAGCGATCACGAGCCACCGTGCGGACGGAGAGCCGCTCTCGCTCGAGGCTGGCATCCTGCGGGTCGCCGACGCGCTCGACATGGCGAAGGGCCGCTCGCGCATCCCGTTCGAGCGCGGACAGGTCTCGATGCACTCGCTCTCCGCCGCCGCGGTCGAGGAGGTCGTGATCGCGGACGGCGAGGCGAAACCGGTCCGCATCGAGATCGTGATGAACAACTCGTCGGGCCTGTTCCAGGTCGACGGCCTGCTGCGCGCGAAGCTGCGGGGGTCGGGTCTCGAGCCGTACGTCGAGGTGATCGCGCACATCGACACGGATGCCGAGAAGAGCCTCGTCCCCGAGTACCGGCTCGAGATCTGAGCGTCCGGGGCGGCTACAATCCGCCCGACGCCCTGCGGGATAGTCTAATGGTAGGACGCCGGATTCTGGCTCCGGAAGTTGGGGTTCGAGTCCCTGTCCCGCAGCCTCCGAAACGCCCCGCGAGGGGCGTTTCGCGTTGTTAGAGCCGTAAACGCGTGTGACACCCTCTGTGAGGGTTTGGTAAGCGATCCCGGCGATCCTTGTGCGCGACGGTAGCCTCGCCTGAATCTGACACGAACGGCAAGCGCCGGGCTCTCCGCGTTAGGCCCGACTGCGGCGCGCGCCGTTGACCATGTCCCCGACGCGGAGGTTCTCTCCTGAAAGCCCTTGTCACGGGCCTGTGCGCCCTCGTCCTCGTTGTCACACCTGCCGCGGCGCGGGCCGGCTCGGCCGCCGACGTCAGCACCGACCTCGCCCGCCACATGGCGACGATGAAGAAGTCGACCTCGGTGATCCGCTTCTTCGACACGCACCGATGGCTCCTCTCCGATCCTCGCTTCGAGAAGGAGGCACACCTCCGGCTCGGGATCGCCCACCGCACGCTCACGGCGAGCAAGGCCAGGGCCGCGCGCGTGCGCGCCGCTCTCGCGCGCCGCAAGGCGCAGGCCGAGCGGAAGCGGCTGCTCGACTCGCTCGAGCGCTCGCCGCAGAAGGCGATCTGCCACGTCTTCCGCTCCTACTGCGGCCAGGCGCTCAGGGTTGCCCGCTGCGAGTCCGGCTACAGCGTCAACGCCCAGAACGGGCAGTACCTCGGGCTCTTCCAGATGGGATCGAGCGAGCGCCGGCTTTTCGGTCACGGCGAGTCCGCACTGGTGCAGGCGCAGGCGGCGTACCGCTACTTCTTGCGCTCGGGCCGCGACTGGAGCCCCTGGTCGTGCAAGCCGTGGTACTGAGCTCGTCGCA
>DASTKF010000036.1:0-2517 GCA_035716065.1 Gaiella sp. | reverse complement strand
GCGAAGGGCCGGCTCGCGTTCTCGTTCGGCAACGTGGCACAGGACGAGGGCTCGGCCATGGCGCAGTACGCGTGGAGCAAGGGGTGGAAGTCCGCGAGCCTCGCGACAGACACCGTGATCGTGTACTTCAAGGACGTCGTGAAGGCGTTCAAGGCCCGGTACACGCAGCTCGGCGGCAAGATCGTCGACGAGGAGACGTACCAGTCGCTCGGCTCGACGAACATCACGAACGCCGTCACGCGTCTGAACGGGAAGAAGGCCGATGTCATCGTCACCGCCACGGCCGGTGCGTTCGGTGCGCTCCCGCAGATGATCTCGGGGCTGCGGACGCTCGGCAACAACACGCCGGTCCTCAACTCCTGGGCCGGTGACGGGGTCTACTGGGTCACGAAGGAGCCGCAGGTGACGAACTACTACTTCGTCACCTTCGCGTCGATCTTCGGCGACGACCCCGTGCCTGCGATCAACACGCTCGCGAAGGCGCTGAAGGCCGGGACGGGCGGGTTCGTCACGGGCTCGGCCGCGATCGACGGCGTCGCCACCGCGATCCGCCGCTCGGGCGGCTCGACGAACGGCGCCCGGCTTGCGGCGACGATGGAGAAGTTCAGGAAGGTCCCGACGCTCTCGGGGCTCGTCAGCTTCTCACCGCAGCTGCACACCGTGTTCGGCCGGCAGTACCGCGTGATCGAGATCCAGAACAACAAGGGCAAGCGCGTCGGAGCGGTCGTCGCGAAGGTCGTCCCGAAGATCTGACCGGGACGGCGACGATCGGCGCGGAGGAGCACCCGCAGGAGCAGCGGCGGCCCGGAGGAACACTCCGGGCCGCCGCTCTCTCGCGCTCGTTCGACGGGGTCGCGGCGGTCCGCGAGGTGTCGCTCGAGCTCCAGCGGCACGAGGTTGTGGGGCTGATCGGGCCGAACGGCGCCGGCAAGTCGACGCTCGTCAACCTCCTCACGGGTTTCGACCGCCCGAGCTCCGGGAAGGTCGAGCTGCTCGGCAGGGACGTCACCCGGTGGAGCGCCAGCCGGCGCGGCCGCCACGGGCTCGCCCGGACGTTCCAGCACAGCCATCCGTTCCGCTCGTTGTCCGTGCGCGAGAACGTCGAGGTTGCCGCGCTCGGCTCAGGCGCCACGGCGGCCGCGGCACGGCGCAGGGCGCACGAGCTTCTCTCCCTGCTCGGCCTCGACGGCGACGCGGAGGCGCCCGCCGGGGCGCTCGCGCACGGGCACGAGCGGCGGCTCGGCGTGGCGCGCGCGCTCGCGACGCAGCCGAGCTTCGTGCTGATGGACGAGCCGGCCGCGGGGCTCCCCGAGGCCGAGGTGCCCGAGTTCGCCGCGGTGGTTCGCTCGGTACGCGACGACCACGGCGCAGGCGTGCTCCTGATCGACCACA
The DNA here is from genome assembly GCA_035716065.1 of Gaiella sp. Classification (GTDB taxonomy): domain Bacteria; phylum Actinomycetota; class Thermoleophilia; order Gaiellales; family Gaiellaceae; genus Gaiella. The sequence goes on along the minus strand of DASTKF010000036.1, from coordinate 1,125 downwards.
ACATGGCGCTGATCATGGACGTCTGCGACCGGATCGAGGTGCTCGACCAGGGCAGGACACTGGCCGCGGGCACGCCTGCCGAGATCCGGGCCAATCTCGACGTCGCAGCCGCCTATCTCGGCGAAAGCGCCGTTCACGAAGGCCCCTCGTGAGCCCACCTCTCGTCGTCTCCGACCTCGAGGTGCGCTACGGGTCGGTCGCAGCGGTCCGCCGCGTCTCGTTCGAGGTCCCGCCGGGCGAGATCCTGGGTCTGATCGGCCCGAACGGGGCCGGGAAGTCGTCGACGCTCCACGCGATCATGGGCCTCGTGCGAGTCGCGGGTGGCGACGTCCGGCTCGGGGACCGCTCGCTTCGCGGCCGCTCCCCGGAGGTGATCGCGCGCAGCGGCATCGCGCTCGTCCCCGAGGGACGCCGGATCTTCGGGGAGCTGACGGTCGACGAGAACCTCCGGCTCGGGCTCAGCGCACGCCGCTCCATGGAGGGGGCTGCCGAGGACGTCGAGCGCGCTCTCGAGCTCTTTCCGATCGTCCGGGAGTTCCGCTCGCGCCACGCCGGAGCGCTCTCGGGCGGCCAGCAGCAGCAGCTCGCGATCGCCCGGGCTCTCGTCTCGGCGCCGGACGTCCTGCTTCTCGACGAGCCCTCGCTGGGGCTCTCGCCGACGATCACGGACGCGGTCTTCGAGGCGCTCGCCGCGATCCGCGACCAGGGGCTCGCCGTCCTCCTCGTCGAGCAGCGTGCGCAGCGGACGGTCGCGCTCGCGAACCGCTGTCTCGTCCTCGCGAACGGCGAGGTTCGCCTCACGCTGACGCCCGACGATGCGGCCGACACCGAGCGGATGATCCACGCCTACCTCTCGTGACCAGTCTCCTCGCCAGCGGCCTGACCGACTTCCTGCGCGCCGCGGTCGATCCCCAGGTGCAGGTCGACGCGATCGGGATCGGCGCCATCTACGCGCTGATGGCCGTCAGGATCGGCCTCGTCTTCGGCGTGCTCCGGCTCGTCAACTTCGCGTACGGGCAGCTCGTGATGGCCGGGGCGTTCGCGCTCGCGCTTGCCTCCCAGTGGGGGTGGCCGGTGTGGGCGGGCATCGTGCTCTGCTTCGCCGTCGTCCTCGCGCTCTCCGTC
>DASTKF010000035.1:0-2510 GCA_035716065.1 Gaiella sp. | reverse complement strand
TCCTCGGCGGGACGGCGCTCGGGACCGGGGCGAGGCTCCGGCGCGGCCAGATGCTCGATTCCGGATAGGCGCGAACCGGATGGCGCCTCCGACGCGTCGCATGGCGTCCCGTCCGCGCCCGGCCCGTACATTTGGGCACTGGCCGGGCACGGCCGTGCCACCCCGCTTGGTCGCTGACGCCCCCCGGACGTCACGCCTATCCGGAATCGAACATCTAGCGTGGCGGCGTGGACGTGACCCTCAGGGGGGCGATGCTCGACGACGTTCCTTTCCTCGCCGCGCTCGCCACGGATGCCGACGTGGAGCCCTTCCTCGCGGTCTCACGTGCGTCGACACCCGAGGCGATCGCGGAGCGGGTCGCCCGCTCGCAGCGCGAGCCCGACGGCTTCGGCGTGCTCGTGATCGAGAGCGACGGCGAGCCCGCAGGGTCGATGTCGTGGGAGCTCGTCAACCGGCGCTCCCGGATCGCTGCAGTCAGCGGCTTTGCGGTCGACCCCGGGTCGCGCGAGCGCGGGGTCGGCATCGCCGCGGCGAAGGCGCTGCAGCGGCACCTCTTCGTCGAGCTCGGCTTCCATCGCCTCCAGATGGAGGTCTACGGCTTCAACGAGCGCGGGCTCCGGCACGCGGAGCGCGCCGGCTGGGTGCGCGAGGGTGTCCGCCGCCGTGCCTACTGGCGCGACGAGACCTGGGTCGACGGCGTCCTCTTCGGGCTCGTCGCGGACGAGCTCGAAGAGGGCTGAGCGCGAGGCCTACGGGCCCCGGGAATCCGGCCCTTCGCATCGTCTTGGCAGCGAAGTAGGCTCACGCCACCCCACCGAGAGAAGGAGCTGCAATGGCGTTCCTCGTTGCCCTGGCTGTGTTCGTCGCCGCGATCCTCGTCGGCGTCATCCTGTTCGTGACCGGGCACGTCGTGCTCGGGCTCTGCGCCCTGCTCGCAAGCCTGCCGTTCGCGCTGGCGAGCTGGGTGAAATGGGCGGATCGCGGGATCTGACGCCGCGCGTCAGGCGGCGACGGGCTGGGCCTCGCCTTCGGCGACCGCCACGACGTCGCGCCGGCGCAGAAGGGCGAAGAGCAGCACGGCGCCGAGCGCTAGCAGGAGCGCGCTGCCGAGCCAGGCGACGTGGAAACCGTCGACGAGCGCCTGCGCCTGCTGCGCAGGCGTCGGCGCCCCGCCCAGCGACGAGAGCGTGTCGGTCGTCTTGTTCGTCGCGAACGTCGAGAGGAGCGCCAGCCCGAGCGCGCCGCCGATCTGCTGCGACGTGTTGAAGAGGCCCGACACGAGGCCCGCGTCGTCGACGGGGACACCGCTCGTTGCGATCAGCGTGATCGGGACGAAGACGAGCCCCATCCCAACGGCGGTCAGGAGGATTCCGGGCAGCAGGTCGGTGACGTACGACGAGTCCGGCGTGAGGCGGAGGAAGCTGAGCAGCCCGAGGCAGGCGAGCCCGAGGCCGATGAGCGGCACCTCGCGTGCGCCGAGCGCCGGCACAAGCTTCTGCGAGACGCCGGCGCCGACGATCACCCCGAGCGTGAACGGCACGAAGGCGAAGCCGGCCTCGAGGGGCGAGAAGCCGAGAACGCGCTGGAGGTACAGCGTGTTGAAGAAGAACATCGCGAACAACCCCGCCGCGACGATCAGCATCGCCACGTTCGCGCCGCGCACCGTCTTGACCGAGAAGATCGAGAGACGCACGAGCGGCTCGGCGGAGCGGCTCTCGATGATCACGAATGCGACGAGCAGCACCACCGCGAGCGCGAGGAAGCCGAGCACCTCGGCTGAGCCCCAGCCGGCCTCGGCCGAGCGGACGATCCCGTAGACGAGCGCGATCAGGCCGGCGGTAACGGTCGTCGCGCCCGCAAGGTCGAAGCTCCGGTGCGCATGCTCGTCCTTCGACTCGGGCACGAAGCGCAGGGAGAAGAAGAAGGCGGCGATCCCCACCGGAATGTTGACGAAGAAGATCCACGGCCACGAGAACGTCTCGACGAGGAACCCGCCGAGGACGAGGCCGACCGCGCCGCCGCCGACCGCGATCGCCGCCCAGACGCCGAGCGCCTTCGTGCGCTCGGGGCCCTCGCGGAACGTCGTCGTCACGATCGACAGAGCCGCCGGGGAGACGAGCGCTGCGCCGAGGCCCTGGATGCCGCGCGAGACGATCAGCATCGTCTCGCCGGTCGCGATCCCGCAGGCGAACGAGGCCGCCGTGAAGAGCACCAGCCCGGCCAGGAACACGCGCTTGCGCCCGATCAGGTCGCCCGCGCGCCCGCCCAGCAGGAGAAACCCGCCGAAGAGCAGGGCGTAGGCGTTGACGATCCACTGCAGGCTCGACTCGGAGAGGCCGAGGTCGGCCTGGATCGAGGGCAGCGCGACGTTCACGATCGTGGCGTCGAGGATGACCATGAACTGCGCGAGGCAGACGAGGACGAGGACGAGCCAGGGGTTGACGCCGTGCGCGCGCGCGTTCACGTGTCCGAAGGTAGCGGCCGCGAGAGGACGGACGGGGTTCGGCTAG
>DASTKF010000034.1:0-5560 GCA_035716065.1 Gaiella sp. | reverse complement strand
TCGAGAAGTTCATCGGCGATGCGGTCGTCGCGGTCTTCGGCGCGCCTGTCGCGCACGAGGACGATCCCGAGCGGGCGGTGCGTGCGGCGCTCGCCGTACGCGACGCGGTCGGCCGGCTGAACGAGGAACAGCCGGGACGCGACCTCCACGTCCGGATCGCGGTGAACACCGGTGAGGCGCTCGTCTCGCTCGACGCGTCCCCGGGCGAGGGCGAGGGGATGGTCGCCGGCGACGTGATGAACACCGCCGCCCGGCTGCAGTCCGCCGCGCCGGTCGACGGGATACTCGTCGGCGAGCAGACGTACCGTGCGACGGACCGCGAGATCGTCTACCGGGAGGCCGAGCCCGTCCAGGCGAAGGGCAAGGCACAGCCGGTGCCCGTGTGGGAGGCGGTCGAGCCGCGCGCGCGGCTCGGGGTCGATCTGGGTGGCACGGCCGGGGCGGCTCTCGTCGGCCGGGACGACGAGCTCGACCTGCTCGTCGACGCACATCGCCGCTCGCGGCGCGACCGCTCGACGCAGCTCGTCACGCTCGTCGGGGTGCCCGGGATCGGCAAGAGCCGGCTCGTGTCCGAGCTCGGCCGGGTGGTGGACGAGGACGAGGAGCTGATCACCTGGCGCCAGGGCCGGTGCCTGCCCTACGGCGACGGCGTCTCGTACTGGGCGCTCGGCGAGATCGTGAAAGCCCACGCCGGGATCCTCGAGTCGGATCCCGCCGACGTGACGGAGGCGAAGCTCGGCAGCGTGCTCGAGGCGATCGCGGACGACGGCGAGCGGGCGTGGGTCGACCGCCACCTGCGCCCGCTGGTCGGTCTCGGCCGGGTCGACGGGCGCGGCGACGAGCGCGGCGAGGCGTTCGCCGCCTGGCGGCGTCTTCTCGAGACGATTGCCGAGAGCGGCCCGATGGTGCTCGTCTTCGAGGATCTCCACTGGGCCGACGACGGCCTGCTCGACTTCGTCGACGGGCTCGTCGACTGGGTCGACGGCGTGCCGCTCCTCGTCGTGTGCACGGCCAGGCCCGAGTTGCTGGAGCGCCGGGCCGGCTGGGGCGGCGGCAAGCGGAACGCGACGACCGTCTCGCTCGCCGCGCTCGACGACGAGGCCACCGCGCGTCTCGTCTTGTCGCTGCTCGACCGGCCCGTGCTCGACGCCGAGACTCAGCAGACGCTTGTCGAGCGAGCGGCGGGCAATCCGCTCTACGCGGAGGAGTTCATCCGGATGCTGCAGGCAGGCGTCCGTATCGACGAGAGACTGCCGGAGTCGGTGCAGGGAATCATCGCGGCGCGCATCGACCTTCTTCCGGCCACCGAGAAGGACTTGCTGCAGACGGCCGCCGTGCACGGGAAGGTCTTCTGGTCGGACGCGCTCGCCTCCGCCGCCGGCATCGAGTCGTGGCGGCTGACCGAGCTTCTCCGCTCGCTCGAGCGGAAGGAGTTCGTCCGCCGCGAGCACCGGTCCGCGGTCGCGGGCGCGACGCAGCACGCGTTCGTCCACGCGCTCGTCCGCGACGCGGCCTACAACCAGCTCCCACGCGCCGCCCGGGCGGAACGTCACCTCGCGGCGGCCGAGTGGATCGAGTCGCTACCCGACGACCGCGCCGAGGACCGGGCCGAGACCCTCGCGCACCACTACCTCACCGCGATCGAGCTGCGGCGTGCGGTCGGCGAGGATGTCACGGCTCTGGGGCCACGGGCCGTGCAGGCCTTGCAGGACGCGGGGGAGCGGGCGCTCGCGCTCGGCGCGTACGACGCAGCCACGTCCTTCCTCGAAAGTGCGCTGAAGCTGCTCCCCGAGGACGCCGAGCCGTCAGCCGAGCTTCTCTTCCACGCGGGAAGGGCGCTTGCCTACGCGGGGCGGCCCGGTGACCACCTCGAGCGGGCCGTCGACGCGTTCGAGCGCGCGGGCGACCCGGAGCGGGCGGCCGAGGCGGCGGTCGCCGCGAGCTGGCACGCGTGGCATACGCGTCCGGCCGAGGCGCGCGGACTGCTCGACCGCGCGGCCGCCATCCTCGACGGACGGCCGCCGTCTCGCTCGACGGCACTCGTCTTGGCGGAGCACGCGCGGATGCTCATGATGAACTTCCAGTTCGACTCCGGGCGTCGCGAGGCGGAACGGGCGATCGAGCACGCACGGGCGATCGGCGACGTCGAGCTCGAGGCCGACGCGATGGTGACCAAGGCCGCGTGCATGACGAAGGACGGCGACAGAAGCGCCATCGAGCTGTTCGACCGGGCGCTCGAGCTTGTCGGTCACGGTCGGGTCGCGGCACGCGCGTACACGAACCTCGGCGTTGCCTGGGCGAGCCTCGGCGACCTGGGGCGGGCGATCGAGGTGTCGGTCGAGGGCGCGGCGCGCGCGGCGCAAGACGGTGACCTTCAGGGCGCGGCGTTCCTCCGCGGCAACGTCCTCGGCCTTCGGTTCGACGCAGGCGACTGGGAGGAAGCGCTCCAGGAGGCGAACTCGCTGATCGGATCGCCCGGCTTCAACCGCCAGGAGTACCTGGCGCTCTTCGTTCGCGCGACCATCCTCGAGTCGCGCGGTGACCTGGCCGCTGCGGGAGTCGACTTCGGGCTCGCCCTCGAGTCTGCCCGCGAGTCCGCCGAGGCCGCGGCCGTGCTGCCGGCGGTCGTGGGGCTCGCGGGCTTCCTCCGCCGCGGCGGCCGGAGCGACGACGCATCGGCGGCGCTCGACGAGGTCGTCACCGCGTTGGACGCCGCGGAATCCGTCGGCGACATCCAGGAATTCCACGTCGAGCTCGTCGTCGAGCTGCTGGAGGCCGGTCGCCGGCAGGCGGCCGAGAGCATCGTCGGCCGGATGCCCGAAGGGCCCTGGCGGGACGCGTGTCACTCACTGGTCGACCGCGAGGACGCGCGGGCGGCAGACACGCTCGCGTCGATGGGGACGGAACGGATCGCCGCCGACCTTCGCCTTCGGGCAGCAAGAGCGCTGGCCGCGGGGGGAAGGTTGAGCGAGGCCGAGGCGCAGCTCGAGCTCGCGCGCGCGTTCTACCGGAAGGTCGGCGCGACGGCTTTCCTCGCCCAGGCGGAAGCGATCGTCGCCGCCGCGAGCTGACGGCCGCCTAAGGTGTCCGACTGAAGTCGGACACCGGGAGGTGGGTGATGGGCGAGCGCGCGTTCGACGTGGTCGTGATCGGTGCGGGTGCCCCGGGCGAGGTGGTCGCCGGACGGCTCGGCGAGGCCGGGCTCGAGGTGGCGATCGTCGAGGAGCGGCTGGTGGGCGGCGAGTGCTCGTTCTATGCCTGCATGCCCTCGAAGGCCCTGCTACGGCCCGGCGAGCTCACAGCGGAGGCGGAGCGTGTTCCCGGCGTCGCGACCGGCCGGCTCGACGTGGAGGCCGTGCTCGCCAGGCGCGACGAGGTCGTCCACGATCTCGACGACTCGTCCCAGCTGCCATGGCTCGACGAGCGCGGGGTGACGCTCGTCCGCGGCCACGGACGGCTCGACGGGGAGCGGCGGGTACGCGTCGGCGACGAGGTTCTCGTCGCACGAAAGGCCGTCGTGGTTGCGACCGGGAGCTCCGCGACGATTCCGCCGGTGCCGGGTCTCGCTGAGGCCAGTCCCTGGACGAATATCGAGGCGACGACGGCCAAGCAGGTCCCGGGCCGGCTCTTCGTCCTGGGAGGCGGGGTGGTCGGGGTCGAGATGGCGCAGGCCTGGTCGTCGCTCGGTTCGCGGGTGACGCTCGTTCATCGGGGAGACCGGCTGATCGAGCGCGAGGAGCCGTTCGCGAGCGAGCAGGTGGAGACGGCCCTCCGCGAGGCCGGGGTCGACATCCGCGTCGAGACCGAGGTGAGCGGAGTCTCGCGGAACGGCGTCGTCCGCATCGAGCTCGACGACGGTCAGTCGGTCGAGGCCGACGAGATCCTCGTCTCGATCGGGCGCACACCGCGGAGCGCAGACGTCGGGCTCGACACGGTCGGGCTCGAGCCGGGGAAGCACGTCTCGGTCGACGAGTCGCTCCGCGTTCCCGGGCACGAGGCGTGGCTCTACGCGGTCGGCGACGTCAACGGCCGCGCGCTCCTGACGCACATGGGGAAGTACCAAGCGCGACTCGCCGCCGACGCGATTCTCGGCAAGGAGGTGCATCTCCGCTCGGACGGCGGCGCCTCGCCGCGGGTGATCTTCACCGACCCGCAGGTCGGCGCGGTCGGGCTCACGCTCGCCGCCGCCGAAGAGGCGGGCCTCGCGGTGCGCTCGGTCGACGTCGAGACGAGCGGCAACGCGGGAGGCTCGTTCGTCGGGCGCGGTGCGCCTGGCACCGCGCGGCTCGTCGTCGACGAGGATCGCCGCGTCGTCGTCGGGGCGACGATCACCGGCGCGGAGGTGGCCGAGGCGCTGCACGCGGCGACGATCGCCGTCGTCGGGAAGGTGCCGCTCGAGGATCTCTGGCACGCGGTGCCGTCGTTCCCGACCCGTTCGGAGCTCTGGCTCCGGCTGCTCGAGGCCTACGGGATGTAGCGGCGGTCACCCGGGCCGGTCGGTGCCCCGCGCCGCAGCACAGGACACCGACCGAGTGCCGGCCCGGGATTCTGTCAGCCGGTGACCGGCGGCTCGAACGCGCCGATCACGCCGATCCGGGCGTTGTTGCACGCCTTCGCGCTCGTGATCTTCACGAGCATGATCCCCGCCTTGCGCGGCGCGATCGAGAAGCGGGCGACGCCCTGGGCGTTCGTCTTCACGACCTTGCTCAGGCCCTTGCCCGTGAAGCGGACGGCGACTCCCTTGACCGGGTTCCGCGACTGGGTCACCTTGGCGACCACGAGCTGGCGGTTGCCGTTCGCCTTCACCATCCCCGGCGTGACCTTGAGGACACGGCACATGGGGACCTGCGGTGCGGGCTTGGGCTTCGCCACCGGCTTCGGCTTCGGCTTCGGCGTCGGAGCCGCGGTCGGCGGCGTCGCCGGCGCCGTGACGAGCGTCGACGCATCGTCCGTGTTGTTGGCGCCGTTCGTGTCCTTGCCGTCACCTGTGGCGGTGGCCGAGTTGACGTAGGTCCCGGCCTGGGTGACGCGGGCGGTCAGCACGATCGACCGCTCGACGCCCGGGCCGAGCGTGCCGAGCGTGCAGCTCAGCAGGGCAGGCGTGACGTTGCACGAGCCGTTCACGGGCTGCGTGACGGTGAGGAACGTGACCCCGCCCGGCGCGGCGTCCGTGACGACGACGTTGTGGGCCTGGTTCGGGCCGTCGTTCCGCACGAGCACGGTGTAGGTGATCTCGGCCTGGCCGTTGACGAGCCCGACCTGCGGCGTCGCCTCCTTGATGACCCGTACGTCCATGAACTCGTCCGACTTCACCGTGGGAGGCGGCGGAGACGTCGGAGTCACGCAGTTGCCGTGTTCGTCCTTGACCATGCCGTCGGGGATGTGCGTCTGGTTGCCCTCGATGTTGGGGCAGGCGTCGGTCGGGGGCGTGGGCGTGACGCAGTTGCCGTGTTCGTCCTTGACCATGCCGTCGGGGATGTGCGTCTGGTTGCCCTCGATGTTGGGGCAGGCGTCGGTCGGGGGCGTGGGCGTGACACAGTTGCCGTGTTCGTCCTTGACC
>DASTKF010000033.1:0-8866 GCA_035716065.1 Gaiella sp. | reverse complement strand
TCGATGGTCGCCTCGAGCTCGGCCGTGGACCCGTAGGCCGCGTGATGGTCGAGCTCGACGTTCGTCACGACCGCGATCCGTGGCCGGAGCGCGAACGCCGAGCGGTCCGACTCGTCGCCCTCGACGACGAGCCAGCCCGTTCCGGTGCCGGCGTTCCCGCCGAGCTGCGGCACGACTCCTCCCACGATCCAGGCGGGGTCGTTTCCGGTCTCGCGGAGCACGTACGCGATCATCGCGGTCGTCGTCGTCTTGCCGTGCGCGCCGGTGACGACGATCGACGGCTGCGCCGCGACCAGCTCGGCGAGAAATACCGCGCGCGGCGTCCCGTCGCACCGGGACAGGTGGGCCGTCGAGACGATAGCCTCGAAGCCCTCCGGCGGTGCGGGGTCGCCTCCGAGATCCACCTCGATTCCCTCGAGCGTCTCGGTGAAGATCGTCTCCTGCGCGTCCCAGCCGCGGACCTCCGCTCCCCAGGTGCGTGCGATGTTCGCGTATGCGGAGAGCCCGGAGCCTCCGATGCCCACGAAGTACAGCCGCCGACCTGCGAGGGGCTCGTGCTGATTCAACGCACGCTCGCTCCCCGCCCCTGCGCAAGGGCGACCAGCTCGTCGGCGATGACGTCGGCCGCCTCGGGGCGCGCGAGCGACAGCATGGCCTCGCGCATCGCCGCGAGCCGCTCCGGTGCGGCCAGCAGCTCGTCGACCAGCACCGGCACGCGGTCGACCTCCACGTCAGGGACGACGATCGCGCCTCCGCCGTGCTCGAAGTGGCGCGCGTTCAGCGTCTGGTGGTCGGCCGTCGCGTAGGGGTACGGCACGAGGATCGCGGGCGTGCCGGCGGCGGCGAGCTCCCACACCGTGCCGCCCGCTCGCGAGACGGCGAGGTTCGCAGCGGCCAGCGCCGCTCCGAAATGCTCGGTCTCGGGGAGCAGAACGTAGTCGGGACGGTCGACGCGTGGCCGCAGTGACTCGTAGTCCCGCTCGCCGCAGACGTGGAGGACGCCCGGGCCGCCGGCGCCCCATGCAGCCACAGCCATCTCGTTGAGCGAGCGTGCCCCGGCGAGCGCACCGAACACCGCGACGACCGGCCCGGCGGTGGGAAGCTCGAAGCGGCGTCTCCCCTCCTCCCGGCCGACCCCGCGATGCGCGACCGGGATCGGGCGGCCGACCACCCGCACCTTCGCGCTGTTCCGTCCCGGGATCTCGTAGGCGAGGAACAGGCGCTTCGCGAACGGCGCCGCCATCCGGTTCGCGAGCCCGAGGTGGGCGTCCGCCTCCGTCAGCGCCGCCGGGATCCCCCGCAGGCGTGCGGCGAGCACCATCGGCCCGGCGACGTAACCGCCGGCGCCCAGCACGACGTCGGGCCGGCGACGGGCGAGGATCCGCAGGCAGTGAGCGGGGGCGGCCGACGCGCGCCAGGCGGCGCGGATCTGCGCGGCGCTCGGCTTCCGCGGGAGCCCGGAGACCGGAAAGGTGTCGAGCGGGAAGCCCGCCTCAGGCACCAGCCGCGACTCGACGCGGTCTGGCGTGCCGGCGAACGTCACCGTCAGTCCGCGTTCGCGGAGCGCTTCCCCCACCGCGAGCGCGGGCCGGACGTGACCGGCTGTTCCCCCGGCCGCGATCACGCACGCGAGCTTCGACGACGCGCTCATTCACCGCGATGTTAAGGAGCACTCCGACGCAGCAGAGCAGCACCAGGAGCGACGAGCCGCCGTAGGAGACGAACGGGAGCGGGATCCCCGTCAGGGGAGCGATCCCGAGCACGGCCGCCAGGTTGACCGCCGCCTGCCCGCAGATCAGCGTCGTGATGCCCGCCGCGAGCCGTTTGCCGAACGGGTCACGGCACTGGAGGGCGACACGGAACCCCGCCCAGGCGAAGACGGCGAAGGCGGCGATCACGAGCGAGGAGCCGACGAAGCCCAGCTCCTCGCCGACGACGGCGAAGATCATGTCGGTGTGCGCCTCGGGGAGGAAGTTGACCTTCTGGATGCCCTGGCCGAGACCCTCGCCCGTGATCCCACCCGAGCCCATGCCGATGATCGCCTGGACGTTCTGGAAGCCCGCCCCCTGCGCGTCCTTCCACGGATCGAGGAAGCTGAACAGCCGTTCGCGCCGGTAGGGCTCCATCCAGATCGCGAGCGCGCCGGCCCCGAGGGCGAGAGTCGCAGTCAGCGCGAACAGCCGGAACGGCACACCCGAGACGAGAAGGATCCCGGCGATCATCACGAAGAGCGCGATCGTCGTCCCGAGGTCGGGCTCGATCACGATCAGCGCGCCGAAGAGAGCGACGACGATCCCCACGGGCTTCAGCAACTCGCCGAGCGTCGTCGGCACCGGCCGGCGCGAGAGGACGGCGCACGCCCAGACGAGAACCGCGAGCTTTGCGATCTCGGCCGGCTGGATGCTGATCGGCCCGACGAGGAACCAGCGCTGCGCCCCGTTGATCGACGGCGCGACCGCCAGCACGGCGACGCACCCGACGAACGCAACGGCGAGAAGAATCGGTGCAAGCGGCCTCAGGGCGTGGTAGTCGACCCGCGTGAACACCGCGAGCAGGACGAGGCCTGCCACGGCGTAGAGGCCCTGTTTGACCAGGAAGCGCATCGGGTCGCCCTCGCCGAGCGCCGCGGACGCGGACGTGGCGCTGAACACCATCACGAGCCCGAACGCGACGAGCCCGAGCGTGACCAGGATCAGGAGCCGCTGCTCGAGCTGCCCTTGGTCCGCGCGCCGTCTGGTCCCCACCCTCGGAGGTTCTCCACCAGGCGCCGGAATTCCTCCCCGCGGTGCTCGAAGCTCGTGAACTGGTCGAACGAGGCGCATGCGGGTGAGAGGAGCACGACGTCGCCTGCCGAAGCGGCTGCCGCCGCCTCCGCCAGACCCCTCTCCAACGTCCCGGCCTCGACGTATGAGACGTCGACAGCCTGGAGAGCCCGCGCGATCTCCGGCGCGGCTTCGCCGACCAGATAGGCGCGGTCGCCGGAGGCGAACGCGCCTGCGAGCGCGGCGTAGCTTTCCCCCTTGCCCCTCCCGCCGAGGATCACGTGCTTGCGGCGGCCCGGAAACGACGCGAGCGCGCGGAGCGCGGCAGCCGCGTTCGTCGCCTTCGAGTCGTTGACGTAGAGGACGCCGTCGACCGTCGCGATCTCCTCGATGCGGTGCGCGACGCCGGGGAAGGTCTCGAGTGCCTCGGCGATCGCCGCATCCGGCACCCCGATCGCGCGCGCGGCGGCGGCGGCGGCCACGGCGTTCTCCCGGTTGTGGGCGCCGGGGATCCGCGGCTCGGCCGGCAGCTCGTCGTCCCCGGCGAACTCGACACGCCGCGCGTCCCCCGGAACCGTGTCGAAGCCACGCGGAACGACCGCCACGTCGTCCGGCCCCTGCCGCTCGAACGCCCGCAGCTTCGCTCGCGCGTACGCGTCGAACGACCCGTGCCGGTCGAGGTGATCGGGCTCGAGGTTCGTGAGCACGGCGACGCGAGGGCGAAGCGTCTCGACGTCCTCGAGCTGGAAGGAGGAGAGCTCGCACACGACCCAGGGCTCGTCGTCGACCATGCCGACGAGCGACGTCAGCGGCCTGCCGATGTTGCCTGCGACCTCGACCTTCCAGCCGGCGGTCGCGAGCATTGCGCCGAGGAGCGCGGTCGTCGTCGTCTTGCCGTTCGTTCCCGTGACGCCGACGAGGGGGTTCGACAGGAGCCGGGCTCCCAGCTCGATCTCTGAGACGGTGGGGATGCCGCGAGCGCGGGCAGCGGCCACCGGAGGCGCGTCGGAGGGCACACCGGGGCTCTTGACGACCATCCCGACGCCGTCCAGGAAGACGTCGTCCCAGTCCCCGAGCCGGATCTCCGCGTCGATCCCGGCGCTGTCCAACCGGCTGTCCGCGTCGTAGGCAACGACGTTCTCCCCGTTCGCGCGAAGAGCCGACACCGCCGCCCTGCCCGAGCGCGCCAGCCCGATCACGAGCACCCTGGTCACGGGCGAAGCGTACGCACACGCACCCCCCAACCTCCCCCAGGGGCACTCCCGTGTCCCTGACGTAACGCTATCGAGGAAAGGCGTACGAGAGTGTGACGGGACCGTGCCGATTCTTTGACGTCCCGGCGCCGTGCCGTCTCCTCCTGCCCGTGTCGACGCTGGGAGCGGCTCACTCACGACGGGCGATGGCGACTCCGGCGATCACCGCGGCGGCGCCGACCGCGAGCGGCCACGTCAGCCGCTCGCCGAGAACGAGCGCCGCCAGCACGAGCCCCGAGAGCGGCTGGAGGAACTGGACCGGTGCGATGCGCGCGATCCCGCCGCGGGCGAGAGCCCAGTACCAGCCGACGTAGCCCGCGATCGAGGTCACGATCGCGAGAAAGAGGACGGCGGCCCACGACGCCGCTCCCGCTCGTGGTGGGCCCTGGACTGCGAGCAGGACGAGTGCCAGCGGCAGCAGCGCGACGGCACCGAGCATGACGCCCCAGTAGGTCGTCGCGGCGCTGGAGAACCCGCGCGGGACGAGCATCGCGCCCGCGACGTAGCCGGCCGAGACGACGAGCGCCGAGGCGAGGACGAGCAGGTCGCCGACGAGCGTCGCCGTCCCTCCTCCGCCCGCGCGCACCGCGACGATGACCGCCTCGCCGGCAAGCGCAAGAGCACACCCTGCCAGCCACCACTGTCCCGGGCGCCGCCGTGCGACGAGCATCCCGTAGAGCCCGGTGAAGACGGGCAGCGCGGCGAGGATTCCGACGCCGTGCATGGCCGACGTCCGCTCCTGGCCGATCGTGAAGACGACGGGGAAGATCACGAACCCGGCGGCCGCGGAGACGCCGAGCAGCAGCCGGGCGCGGGCGCTCGCCGGGGGACGGCGCTCGGTCGCCGCCACGAGCGGAACGGCGACGATTCCGGCGATCACGGTGCGGAGCACGGCGACCCAGAGCGGCTCGAGGTCGTCGGTCGCGACGCGGGTAAGGACGGGCGTCGCGCCCCAGAACACCATCACCGCGAGCGCGATCCCTACCGGCGCCGCCGTCGACCGGGTGTCGGACTTCAGTCCGACACCGCCGCGGACGTCCGCGTCACGCGTGTGATGTCCGACGGGAGTCGGACACCTGCCCCGATTCCACGACCGACCACGTCAGAGTTGGAAACGCAGGTAGTAGCGGTAGTAGAGAACGAAGCCGATGGCGCAGAGGATCGCGCCGATGATCCAGAACCGGACCATGATCTTCGTCTCCGACCACGCCTTCAGCTCGAAGTGGTGGTGGATCGGAACCATCAAGAAGACGCGCTTGCCCGTCCGCTTGAAGGTCGCGATCTGGACGATCCACGTCACGGCCTCGAACAGGAACACGCCGCCGATGAAGACCAGCAGTACCTCGGTCTCGGTGAGGATCGCCATTGTCGCGATCGCCCCGCCGAGGGCCATCGAGCCCGTATCCCCCATGAACATCTCCGCAGGGAACGCGTTGAACCAGAGGAACCCGATCACCCCACCGATCAGCGCCGCGGCGACGATCGCGAGGTCGAGGTACTGCTCGCTGCGGTTGGCGACCACGTCGGCGCTCCGGATCCAGTCGATCGAGGCGATCGCGAGGAGCGTGATCAGCGAGACGGCGCAGGTCCCCGCGGCGAGACCGTCGACCCCGTCCGTGAGGTTGACGCTGTTGGACGTGCCGGCGATCACCAGGAAGAGGAACGGGAAGTACAGCCAGTGGAGGTCGATGTTGACGTCGATCAGCGGGAAGTAGATCTCCGTGTCCATGTAGCCGATCTGTGTCGTCGCCCAGCCGACGCCGGCGGTGATCAGGAGCAGGCCGAGCATCTTCCACCGACCGGGGAGGCCGAGGGAGCGGCGCTTGCGGACCTTGAGGAAGTCGTCGGCGAAGCCGATCAGCCCGCAGCCGAGGGTCGCGAGCAAGACGGTGAGCCCGGGGAGCGTGTAGAGCGAGACGATCAGCGCGGGCACGAACGCCGCGACGATGATCAGCAGGCCGCCCATCGTCGGCGTCCCCTGTTTGACGATGTGGCGTGCGGGCCCCTCCTCACGGATGTGCTGCCCGATCGACTGCCGGCGCAGCCACTCGATGAACTGGGGGCCGACGGCGACGGCGATCACCATCGCGACGAGCCCCGCGATCAGGACCCTCACCATCCGAGTGAGTGTTTCTGGATCAGCTCGGGGATGCCTTCGAGACCGACGGCGCGCGACCCCTTGACGAGGATCGCGTCACCCGGCCTCAGCACTGCGGCGATCACGTCGAACGCCGAGGCGTCCGGGACTGCAATCCCGTCGTCACGCCCCCAGAGGTAGCCGTGCGCCCCTTCCCCGACGGCGACGACGACCTCGATCCCGAGCTCGTCGAGCAGCGAGGCGATCTCGGCGTGGTAGCGCTCGCTCTCGGCGCCGAGCTCGGCCATCTGGCCGAGGATCACGACCCGCCGTCGTCCGTCGGAGCGCTCGACCAGGTCGAGGACCGCCGCGCGCATCGAGACGGGGTTCGCGTTGTAGGCGTCGTTGACGACGAAGCCGCCCCCGTGCAGCTCGTGCACCTCGCCGCGCCAGCGGCTCATGCTGATCCGGGACGCGCCCTCGGAGGCACGGTCCAGCGGAAGGCCCAATGCGTCGTACGCGGTCAGCGCGCCGACCACGTTGCCCGCGAGATGCTGCTGCGTGAACGGCAGCTCGAGCCGGATCTCGCGCACACCGACGGAGAACACCCACGCGTCGCCGTCTCGCTCGACCGAGCTCCGGTCGAAGCGGCGAACGTCGAGCTCGTCGCGGAGATAGGGCTCGAGGAGCGGCTCGTCGGCCGGGACGACCGCGATGCCGCCCGCGGGCAGCGCCTCGATCGCCTCGGCGTTCGCCCGCGCGACGTTCTCCACCGTGCCGACGACCTCGAGGTGCTCCGGGCCGATCGACGTGACGAGCGCGACCGTCGGCTGCGCGACCTCGCAGAGCTCGGCGATCTGCCCGAGACCGCGCATCCCCATCTCCGCGACCAGCACCCGGGTCTCCGGCTCGAGCCGGAGCACCGTCAGGGGGAGCCCGAGCTCGTTGTTCTTGCTCGCGAACGCCGCGATCGTCGGCGTCACGGCTCCGCAGAGCGCGCCGAGCGCGTCCTTCGTCGTGGTCTTCCCGGTCGACCCGACGACCGCGACGACCGCCGCGTCCGACCGCCCACGCACGAGCCGGGCGAGCGCCGCGAGCGCCGCCTCCTGGTCCTCGGGAACGAGCGTTGCCGCGCCGGCTGCGAGCGCGTCCTCCACGAAGCGCACTCCCGTGTTGAGCGCGACGAACAGGTCGCCGGGCCGTGCGCCGCGCGAGTCGTCGTGGACGCGCCGGACGACGCCGTCGTCCGGGCGCCCGCGAAGCTCGCCGAGCGCGAGCCCCTCGATCTCGCTCCACTCGAGCGGGATCATCCGCGCGCGGCCCCGCCGGCTCGTAGCGCCTCGCGCGCCACTTCGCGGTCGTCGAAGGGATCCACGACGCCGGCGATCTCCTGGCCCTGCTCGTGCCCCTTCCCCGCGATCACGACGACGTCCCCCGGCCCGGCTCCGGCGATCGCCGACTCGATGGCGGAGCGACGGTCGAGGTCGACCTCCACGTCCGTCCCGGCGCCCTGGAGGATCGCCTCGACAATCTCGATCGGATCCTCGGAGCGCGGGTTGTCGTTCGTCACCACGACGGTGTCCGCGAGCTTCCGCGCAACCTGGCCCATGAGCGGCCGCTTGTCGCGGTCGCGGTCGCCGCCCGCACCGAACACCACGACGAGCCGGCCGTCGCCGAGCGGCCGCGCCGCGCGGAGCACGGTCTCGAGCGCATCCGGTGTGTGGGCGTAGTCGACGACGACCGCGAAATCCTGACCTTCGTCGACCGCCTCGAACCGCCCCGCGACTCCGGTCACCGCCCGGATCCCGTCCGCGATCGCAGCCTCGTCGAGGTCGAGCAACACCGCCGACGCGACCGCCGCAAGGACGTTCTCGACGTTGAACACCCCGAGCAGCGGTGTCTCGATCGCGATCCCCGCCGCCGTGAACGTGGAGCCACGCGGCCCGAGCTCGAGCCGGTCCGCGCGCACCTCGGCCTCGGGCCGCAGCCCGAACGTGACGAGCGGCGCGCGATGGGCGCCGGCGAGCTCCTCCGCAAGGCGACGGCCGTATGGGTCGCCGACGTTCACGGCGGCGGGCGGGGGCGCGACGCCGGTGAAGAGCCGGCGCTTGGCCTGGAAGTACTCCTCCATGCCGCCGTGGAGGTCGAGATGGTCCTGGCTCAAGTTCGTGAAGGCGAGCGCGTCGAAGCGCACACGGTCGAGCCGCCGGTAGTGCGAGCCGTGCGACGACGCCTCGAGCGCCACCGCCTCGTCCCCGGCGTCGACCATCTCGCGAAGGAGACGCTGCAGGTCGATCGCCTCCGGTGTGGTGTGGGGCGCCGCGCGCACCTTCCCGCCGACGACCCACTCGACGGTCCCCACCAGCCCGGTGCGGCGGCCGTCGGCCTCGAGCATCGAGCGCAGGAGATGCGTGGTCGTGCTCTTGCCGTTCGTCCCGCTGACGCCCGCGACGGTCAGTCGTTCTGTCGGCGCGCCGAAGAACACGTCGGCAGCGACCGCCATCGCGGCACGTGAGGACTCGACGACGAGCTGCGGCACGGCGACATCCACCGGATGCTCGACCACGAGCGCGCCGGCGCCGGCCGCGACGGCGTCGGCGGCGAGGTCGTGGCCGTCCGCGCGCGCTCCGGGCACGCAGAAGAACAGCGTGCCGTCGCCGACGCGGCGCGTGTCGTAGGCGAGGTCCGAGATCTCGACGGCCCGTCGCCCGATCACGTCACCCGGCGCGAGCGCGCGGATCAGCGCGTCGAGCTCCATCAGCGCGATAGTAGTG
>DASTKF010000032.1:0-3390 GCA_035716065.1 Gaiella sp. | reverse complement strand
CTGGCCGGAAAGCGCCAGGGAGCGGGCTCCACGCCGGGCTCGTACTCGGACACGACGAGCCCTCCCGCAGCGACGATCGCGCCCGCGAGCTCGCTGTGCGCCGCCGGATAGTCGCGGTCGATGCCACAGCCGAGCACCGCGACCGTCACGCCACCCGCCGCGAGCGCGCCCCGGTGCGCCTCGCCGTCGACGCCGCGCGCCATCCCACTGACCACGACGGCGCCGGCCGCCCCGGCCTCCGTCGCAAGGAGCCGTGCGACCGACCGACCGTACCCAGAGCAGGCCCGGGCACCGACAATGGCGACGGCCGGTCGGTCGAGGAGCTCGGGCGGCGCGTCGCCCCGTAACCAGAGACGGCTCGGAGGATCCGGGATCTGGGCGAGCAACGGCGGGTAGCCGGGACCCCCGCGGCGTACGACGCCGACCGTCACGGGCTCGTGAGCCCGGTCGGAGAGCGGTACGAGAGCGCCTCCGCCACATGCTCCGGCAACACGTCCGCGGAGCCGGCGAGCCCAGCGACGGTGCGAGCGACACGGGCGACGCGAGCGCGGCCGCGCCCGGTGAGAGGGAGCCGATCGACGGCGCTGTCGAGAAGCTCGGACGCCGCGCTGGTTCGACGCGGAAGCGCGGATCGGAGCTGCGTCGCGCCGTCGACGACGCGCGCCCGCACGACCGCAGAAGACTCCGCTGGGCCTGCCGCGAGCTCCTCCGCCCGGGGCCGCGGCATGGCGACCACGAGGTCGAAGCGGTCGAGCAGCGCGCGCGAGACCTTCTCGCGATAGGCGGTGATCCGGGCAGGCGAGCACGAGCACTGGAGACGAGGATCGCCCCGTCCACCACAGGGGCACAGGTTCATCGTCGCAACAAGTCGGAACCGTGCCGGGAACAGCCCACGGCCGCCGACGCGGGCGACCGAGACGACGCCATCCTCGAGTGGCTGGCGCAACGCCTCGAGCACCGCGCGTGTGAATTCCGGAAGCTCGTCGAGAAGCAGCACGCCTCGATGGGCGAGGCTGACCTCTCCCGGCCGCGGCACCGTCCCGCCGCCGATCATCGCAGCCGCGGATGCCCCGTGGTGCGGCGCCCGGAAGGGCGGCGCCTGGACGAGCCCCGAGCCCGGCGCGAGAGTGCCGGCGACGGAGTGGATGCGCGTCACCTCGAGGGCTTCCTCGTGCGTCAAGGGTGGGAGAATGGACGGCAGCCGCCTCCCGAGCATCGTCTTGCCCGTCCCCGGCGGGCCCGCGAGGAGAAGGTTGTGCGACCCCGCCGCGGCCAGCTCGAGCGCCCTCCTCCCCCGCTCCTGTCCGCGGACGTCTGCCAGGTCGGGGAGGTCGGGCGGAGAGCGTGGATCCGACGCCCGGGAGGCAGGAGCGATCTCCTCCTCGCCGCGGAGGTAGCCGACCGCCTCCGCGATGTGACGCACGCCGACCGCGTCGATGCCGGCGAGCGCCGCCTCGCGCGCCGAGTCGGCCGAGCACAGGAGCCTCGTGAGCCCCGCGCGTGCCGCACCCTCCGCGGCGGCGATCGTCCCGCTGACGCCGCGGATCCGTCCGTCGAGCCCGAGCTCGCCGATGCACGCGTGCTCGGCAAGCCTGGCCGGCGGGAGCTCGCCGGACGCTGCAAGCACGGTGAGCGCGATCGCGACGTCGAACCCCGTCCCTTCCTTGCGCAACGCCGCCGGCGCGAGGTTGACGGTGATCACCTGGTCGGGCCACGGCAGCCGCGACGAGTGCACGCCGCTGCGAACGCGATGCTTGGCCTCCTGGCAGGCGCGGTCGGCCAAGCCGACGATCGAGAACGTCGGCTGCTGGCCGGTGCGCAGGTGCGCCTCGACCTCGACACGGCGCGGCTCGAGGCCCACGAGCGCGAACGTGATCGCGCGTCCGAGCACCCTTCGACCGTACGGGCGAAGGTGTCACGCGACTGTGCCGCCTTCGTGCCGGAAGTGCGACGTGGTGGGGCCGGATGGCCCCACCACGTCGAACGCGCCTACCCCGTGTAGCAGAGGACGTACAGCGTGAACGTGCTGCCGTTGCCGCTGTCGTTCCCGCCGGTGCCCCGGTACCCCGTCACCGCGTTGTTCGTGACGATCGGGGTGATGCGCTGCGTCCAGAGCTCGCGGTCGGCGGCATCGTCGCTCCAGCCCGTGCCCGCGGAGATGGCCTTCTCGCCCGCGTTGCAGTTGACGGTCACCGTCTCGGTGTCGTACGCGCCGTTCTGCGCGACACCGCCGGGCACGACCACCCCGGCCTGTCGCACGGTGACCGGGCCGATCGTCCCGGCAGGCCCGGCGGGCCCGGCAGGCCCGGCAGGACCGGTGGCGCCGGCCGGCCCTGCGGGGCCTTTCGGCAGCGAGGACGCGACGAAGTCCGCCGCGGTGAGCGAGCGGTTCAGGACCTTGGCGCCGGTGATCGCGTTCCGCGCGACCTTGGCTCCGGTCACGTTCGCGTTCTTGATCTTCGCTGCCGTGACGGCGTTCGGCTTGATCTGCGCCGTGCCGACGGAATTTGGCGCCAGCGCCGTGACGGCGGCGACGCTCGTCCCGGTGAGCGCGATGCCCAGGGCAAGGCAGGCAATGACCATCGCTGGCGACGGACGGTGACGCATGAGCCGTTTCATGTGACCTCCTGGATCGGGAACGCGTTCAAGCATGGGCGGGCGATATGAGCATCCTGCTAAGGAGACGTCAGCGTCTTAGGAGGCGCTGCAGACGAGGATCGACTCGAAGTACTCGCCCGCACGCCGGCCGGTGCGGCGGTTGACGTGCCGCTCGAGCCGGTCGTCCAGGCGCAGCCCGGCGCGCCGCAGGATCTCCGGATAGAGGTCGCGGCGGTCGTTGACGACGATGCAGACCGGGGCCTCGGGCGCCAGGCGCTCTCGCGCGTTCGCGAGCACGGCGGAGACGCCTTCGACGTACGCCTCGATCGCCTGCCGGCCGACGCCCCGCGCCGGCCGCCCGAGCTCACTCTCCCGGCGCTCGTCCAGGCCGAGCAGCTCGTAGGCGTACCGGTGCTGCCCGTGGTAGTCGATCAGGCCCGGATACGGCGGCGAGGTGACGACGCCGTCGAACGGGCCACCGAGGTCGAGCTCGCGCGCGTCGCCGTGACGCACGGCCGCGTGCGCGTCCGGCGCTCTCACCGCGGCGAACGTCTCGAGCCGGTCGAGCGTGTCCAGCGTGTAGCGGAGGAGGAACCTCCGCGCCTCCTCCACCGGACGGCAGGTGCGGCGGTGCTTGTGGCACCAGTACGGGTCGACCTGCGGCTCGCGGGGAAAGTCCAGGTCGAAGTGCGTGGTGCGCCGCGCGGAGCGCGCGGCACGGGCAAGGATCACGCGCAGGACGTCCGACGAGGCGACCTCGTCGACGAGCCCGCGGAAATGGAGCAGCTCCGC
>DASTKF010000031.1:0-13115 GCA_035716065.1 Gaiella sp. | reverse complement strand
CGTGCTCACCGGCTGGCCCGGGATCGGCAAGACGACGCTCTGGGAGGCGTGCCTCGACGAGGCGAGCGCGGCGGGGCTGCGCGTGCTGTCCGCTCGCCCGAGCGACGCGGAGGCGCGTCTCGTCTTCGGTGCGCTCATCGAGGTGCTCGACCGCGTCGGGAGCTCGGATCGCACGGTTGGGCCGAGGCGAGCCGTGCCGAGCTGGAGCGTGTCGGCGCCCGGAAGGCGCCGGATGCCGGTGAGCTGACGCGCGCGGAGCGACGGGTCGCCGAGCTCGCGGCGCAGGGGCTCACGAACAAGGAAATCGCGCAGCGCCTCGTCGTCACGGTCAGCACCGTCGAGTTCCACCTCTCGAAGACGTACGCAAAGCTCGGCATCCACTCACGCGCGCAGCTCGCCGCCCGGCTCGCGCCGCAGGGCGACTGAGGCGACGCTTCATCGGGTCCCGGACCTCGGGTACGGGTAGCCGTACTGGGGTCGGCTCCTCGAAAACGCTGGGGGAATCGGGAGTTTCGCCGCACCGCGACGCGCCCTACCGTCGCGTGCATGGCCGAGTTCCTCGTCGAGCTGTACCTCTCCGGAGCCGACGCCGACGGCGTCGACCGCGAGACACGGCGTGCCCGCTGTGCCGCTGCAGCACTGAGCGCGGAGGGACGGCCGGTCCGTCTCGTCCGGTCGATCTTCGTCCCGGAGGACGAGACCTGCTTCCTCCTCGTCGAGGCGGACACGGCCGATGCCGTCCACGAGGCGGCCAACCGGGCGGCGGTCCCCTTCGAGCGCGTGCTCGCGACCGCCGGCCACACCAACCACGAAACGAAGGAGAACGACATGAGCACGACAGAAGCGATCGCTCTCGATCTCGAGGCTGTCAAGGAGCGCCAGCAGACGATGTGGGCGAGCGGCGACTTCCACGCGGTCGCCGCCCTGATCCAGCCCGTCGCCGAGGACCTCTGCGAGGCCGTCGACCTCCGGGCCGACTGGCGCGTCCTCGACGTCGCGACCGGCAGCGGCAACGCCGCGCTCGCCGCGGCGCGGCGCGGCTGCGACGTCGTCGGCATCGACTACGTCCCGGCGCTCCTCGCCCGGGGACGCCGTCGGGCGGAGGCCGAAGGGCTCGACATCGACCTCGTCGAGGGCGACGCCGAGTCCATCCCGTTCCCGGACGCGAGCTTTGACGCAGTCCTTTCGGTGTACGGGGCGATGTTCGCACCCGACCACGCGAAGACGTTCGCCGAGCTCGCGCGTGTGTGCCGCCCGGGCGGCCGGATCGGCCTCGCGACCTGGACGCCCGACGGGTTCATCGGCGAGATGCTGAAGGTCGTCTCCACGCATGTGCCGCCCGCTCCGGGGGTCGCGTCGCCGCTCCTTTGGGGCACCAAGGCCTACATCGGCTCGATGTTCGGCGACACGATCGACGGGCTCGGCTGCCGCGAGCGGACGTTCACCTTCCGCTTCCGCTCCGCGGATGGCTTCGTCGAGTACTTCCGTGACTACTACGGGCCGACGCTGAAGGCGTTCGAGGCCGTCGGGGACGGCGGAGCCGACGAGCTGTTCTCCGATCTGGTCGCCCTTGTCCGGAAGCACGCCGGCACCTCCGAGGGCCCGGTCGCGATCCCCGCGACGTGGCTCGAGACGGTTGCGACGCGCGCCGCGGCGGTCGTAGAGATCTGAGGCGGGGGCCAGGGTGCGGCGGGGCGGGGGAGCCTGCCGCACCTATGGCTCAGGGCTCGACGAGGTCGCGCTCGACATCGGCGGCGACGTCACGCGCGATCTCGATGAACGCGCGGGCGGCGGGGGAGCGGTGGCGGTCTCGGTGCCAGACGACGGCGACGCGGCGTCGCGGGACCTTGGGCACGAGCCGGATCGCCTTGACGCGGTCGTCGCCCGGTGCGATCGCGAGCAGAGGGGTCAGCGCGACGCCAAAGCCCGCGGCGACGAGGCCCTGGATCGTGCCGTTGTCGTCGGAGCGGAAGCTGTACTCGATCGCGTAGCCGCGCGCGCCGAGCTCGTTCTCCACGACGAGGCCGCTCGCGCAGGTGTTCGACCCGATCAGGACGTGGTCGCCGAGGTCGTCGAGCGAGGCCGACGTGCGCTCGGCGAGCGGGCTGTCGGCCGGCACGAGGAGGACGTACGGGTCGCTCATCAGCTCGAGCGCCTCGAAGGGGCCGTCCGGCAGCGGCGGGCTGCCGAACGCGAGGTCGACGCTGCCCGACTCGATCGCGGCGTAGAGCTCCGGGTCGGTCGTCGGCTCCGAGAGGCCCAGGTCGATGCCGGGCCAGTCGGCGAGAAAGCGCCGCATGACGCCCGGCAGCACCCGCGCCCCGACGGACTGGTACGTCGCCACCCGGAGGGTGCCCGTCTCGCCCGCGCGGAGCGAGGCGATGTCGGCCCTCGCAGCGTCGAGCCGCGCGACGATCGCCTCGGCGTGACGGAGCAGCAGCTCGCCGGCCTCGGTAAGTGAGACGGCGCGGGGGCCACCCGGCCGCTCGACGAGCGTCTCGCCGACGATCTTCTCGAGCGTCGCGATCTGCTGGCTGACGGCCGACTGCGTGTACCCGAGCCGATCCGCGGCGCGTCCGAACGAGCCCTCACGCGCGACCGCATCGAGCGCGGCGAAATGCCGAACCTCGACCCCGAGCCATTGATCAGGTTGAGTGATGGTTGTCATGAATACCTCGACTTGCCCTAATAGTACCTGCACGCCACAATGGCGACATGGAACTCGTCCTCGTCATCTTCCTGCTCGTCGTCGGGCCGCTGGCGCTCCTGTTCGGGCGTGACTCGCGCATCGACGACGTCGAGCGCCGCCGCAACTACCACGGCTGACGCCGCGGTGTAGGCTCCGCGGCCGGGATGGCGCTGGAGCGGATCGGGGTCGTCGGGCTCGGTGCCATGGGTGCTGGCATCGCGCAGGTCGCGATCGAGGCCGGCTTCGATGTCGTCGGGCGGGAGGTCACCGCGGAGCTCGGGGAGGCGGCGGCCGGCCGCATCGGTCACTTCCTGACCCGCAAGGTCGAGAAGGGCCAGCGCACGCAGGACGAGCGCGACGCGGCCGTGGCTCGGCTCGCAACGACGACCGAGCTGTCGGAGCTCGCCGAGTGCGATCTCGTGATCGAGGCGATCGTGGAGGAACTGGACGCGAAGCGTGCGCTCTTCGCGGAGCTCGAGCGCATCTGCCGCCCGGACGCCGTTCTCGCGACGAACACGTCCGCGCTCTCGGTCACCGAGATCGCGGCGGCGACGGCGACGCCGGAACGCGTCGTCGGGATGCATTTCTTCAACCCGGCGCCCCTGATGCCGCTCGTCGAGGTCGTCCGCGCCCAGCTCTCCGCTGACGAGGCCGTCGTGGCGGCGCTGGCGGTCGTCGAGCGGCTCGGCAAGGTTGCGGTTCCGTGTCACGACACGCCCGGTTTCGTCGTCAACCGCGTGTTGATCCCCCTGCTCAACGACTGCGTGCGCGTCCTCGACGAGGCGCGGGTGACGCCGGAGTCCCTCGACGCGGCGATGACCAACGGCGCCGGCTGGCCGATGGGCCCCTGCACGCTGCTCGACCTCGTCGGCATCGACGTCCATGTCCACGCCTCGGAGGCGCTCTACGAGAAGCTCCGCGAGCCGCGGATGGCGCCGCCGCCCCGGATCGTCGGCATGCGCAACGCAGGGCTGCTCGGCCGGAAGTCGGGCCGAGGCTTCTACGGCTACGAGTGAGGCTGCGCCGGCACCATCTCGACACCGAGGCGGGCGGCGACCGACGGCACGAGCGAGCCCTGGACGACCACGGAGCAGAGGACGACCACGAACACGATCCCGTAGATCTTCGCCGCGTCGTCGGTGCCGCCGACGACGGCGAGTGAGGCGAGCAGGATCGGGACCGCGCCCTTGAGCCCGCTCCACACGACGAATCCACGCTCCCCCCAGTCGAGCCGCACCGGGAGCAGGAGCGGGGTCACGACCAGCGGCCGGATCACGAGCCCGAGCAGCGCCGCGAGCACGAGACCCTGCCACCAGAGCCCGGCATCTCCGATCAGCGCCAGGTCGACGGTCAGCCCGAGCGCGACGAACGCCGCCAGCTCGCCGAGGTCCGTCAGCGCCGAGCTGAAGTCGCGTACCGCGCTTCGGGCGGCGTACCGCATGTCGCCGACGAGGATGCCGGCGACGAAGACCGCGAGGAAGCCGGACCCCGTCGCCACGGTGGCGACGCCATAGATCGCGCCGACCGCCAGGATCACGGCGATCGGATAGAGCGTTCGATCGGGCAGCGGTGCGCGGCGGATGAGGGCGGCAAGGGCCAGGGCGCCGGCGACACCGACCGCAAGGCCGATCGCCATCTCCCGGACGAACTCCTCGACAATCGTCCAGAGCGGGGACGCCTCGTCGTGCGTCGCGACCTCGATCATGCCGATCATGAGCGCGATCCCGACCGGGTCGTTGAACCCGGACTCCCCCTCGAGGATCGTCCCCGAGCGGCCGCTGACATCGCGACCGGCGAGGACGGAGAAGGTGACCGCGGGGTCGGTGGGCGCGAGCGCCGCTCCGAGGAGCCCGGCGACCGTCCAGGAGAAGCCCAACGCGTAGTGCGCGGCCACGGCCACGAGCGCCGCCGTCCCGAACGTGCCGAGGACGCCGAGCGCAACGATCGGCGCCGCGCTCGACCGGAAGCGCCGCAAGCCGATGTTCGAGCCGCCCTCGAACAGGATCACGACGAGCGCCAGCGTCACGATCCGCTGGACGTCCTCGAAGGTCAGCACGCCGTCGAGCCGGTCGAAGAGATCCGACGCGGCCGCCGCGGCGACGAGCAGCAGGCCTGCCGTCGGCACGGCGAGACGGCCCGCGACCATGCGGACGCCGATCGCCAGGAGCAGCGCACCCGAGGCGAAGAGGATCACCCGGCCGAACTCGACGATGTCGCCCATGGCGACGATCTTGCACTGCCGCTCGGCCGGGCGTGCGAGTGCGACGTCCCCGCACCCCCCGCACCCACTTACACTTTCCTTACGCCTGTCTCACCCCGCACCCACGCGTCATCCCGATACTGCAGACACGTATGCGCGCCGTACTTCTGTCTGCCCTCGTTCTCGCCATCGCCGTTCCCGTCGGGTGGGCGGCGCCAGGCCCTGCCGGGACGCTCTCGATCGAGAACGGGCGCGGCACGGTCGTGCTCACCGGGAAGGGAATCGTGATCGGTCGCCTCGACAAGGGCGACGTGAAGATCGTCGACCTGTCACCGCTCGACCAGTGGAGCCCGCGCGTCAACGGCGTCCCGCGAGGGAAGACCGTGTGGCTGCGCGGCAAGGACGTCAACTTCTACGTGCCAGGCGGGCGCTACAAGATCACGGTGCGCGGCGACGGGTTCTCGATCTCCGCGCGCGGGCAGGGGAACGTGACGCTGACCGGCAACCCGGATCCCACCGGCGCGACCGGAACGTACGCGCTCGGTGACGGCGGCCCGTTGGCGATCCCGAGCGTTACCGACTCGTTTCCGTTCGGGGCTGCCGCTCCGGAGGGCCCGACCACGAAGGCAGCGGCGCGATGAGCCAGCCGCAGACGGTGCTCGTCGTCGAGGACGAGCAGTCGATCGCGTCGTTCGTCTCGCTCTACCTCAAGAACGCCGGCTACGGCGTGCGTGCGGTGGGAACCGGCGCCGGCGCGCTGAACGCCGTCGCGGCCGAGATGCCGTCCCTCATCGTGCTCGACCTCAACCTGCCGGACATGGACGGTATCGAGATCTGCCGCCGGATTCGCAAGAGCTCGGACGTCCCGATCATCATGCTGACCGCACGCGACGAGGACGTCGACAAGATCATCGGCCTCGAGGTCGGTGCGGACGACTACCTCACGAAACCCTTCAACCCGCGCGAGCTCGTCGCACGCGTGAAGAGCGTCCTTCGCCGCGCGACGTCCGACCGCCGCATCGACGAGGGTGACGAGATCCGCCACGGCGACCTGTCGATCAACTCCGGTCGCCGCGAGGTCCTCGTCGGCGACGACGAGATCCAGCTCGCGCCGAAGGAGTTCGACCTCCTCTGGGAGCTGCTCGACCATCGGGGCATCGTCCTCACCCGCGACCAGCTGCTCGAGCGCGTGTGGGGGTACACCTTCGCCGGCGACACGCGAACGGTGGACGTCCACGTCCGGCAGATCCGGCGGAAGCTCGGGGACGCGTCGCCGATCGTGACCGTGTGGGGCGTCGGCTACAAGGTCGCGTCCGAGCGCACGACCGCTCACACGGCGTAGAGCGCCGTCGTGGCGCAGCCGCCGCTCCGCTTCAGGGCTCAGGCTCCGAGCCACGGCGTACGCTTCACCCTGATGCCCGGCTCGCTGCGTTTTCGGCTGCCGGCGGTGTTCCTGCTCGGGATCGTGCTCGCCGGCCTCGTCTCGGCGCTCATCGCCGTCCAGCTCTTCTCCGGCTTCACGCGCAATCAGTCCTACGAGGAGCTCGGCCGCGAGGCACGGGGCATCGCGCGCTTGTACGGCGACGCCGCCCTGCGCGCGGCAGACGAGGGCACGCCCGCGCCCGACTTTGCGCCCGCCGCGCTCGAGCTCGCGACGGGTGATCAGCTGTTCTACGTCGGCGCGCCGGCGTTCCCCGGGCAGAGCACGGGGCTCGAACGGCTCGCCGAGTCGTCGATCCCGGCGGCAGCGCTCACCTCGAACGGTCCGTACCGCTTCCGGTTCCGGCCGCCCGGGCGGAAGCGGACCTACCTCGCCGTCGCACAGCCGCTCCGCCTCGAGCGCGACGGCCCCGCGCTCGGCGCGATCGTCGTCGCCAAGGCGCAGGACGTCGTCCGCGACCAGTGGCTGCCGCTGGTCGCCCGCCTCGCAGCGGCATTCGCGATCGGCGGCCTCCTCGCCTGGCTGCTCGGTCTCTGGCTCTCGCGTCGCATCAGCGGCCCTGTCGAGGCACTTGCGAAGGCGTCGGACGAGATCGCGCACGGCAACTATGCGGTGCACGTGCCGGTCGGGCCCGGCGGCAACGAGATCTCGCATCTCTCCGAGCGCTTCAACGAGATGGCGGCGCGACTGGCCGCGACCGAGGAGCGCGAGCGCCAGTTCCTGATGTCCGTCTCGCACGAGCTGCGTACGCCGCTCACCGCGATCAAGGGGCACGTCGACGCCCTCCGTGACGGGCTGATCGACGACCCCCAGCTCGTCGGGGCGTCGCTCGAGGTCGTCGCCAGCGAGGCCACGCGGCTCGAGCGGCTCGTCGGAGACGTGCTCGACCTCGCAAAGCTCCGCGCCCACCGGTTCACCGTCCAGACCGAGGAGGTCGACATGGGCCGGCTGATCGTGCACGCCTACGGCGCGTTCGGCGACGAGGCGCGGCGCCGCGAGATCGACTACGAGCTGCAGGGATCGGAGACGGCCCCGACGATCATCACCGACGGCGACCGGGTGTTGCAGGTGATCACGAACCTTCTGAAGAACGCCTTCCGGTGGACGCCCGACGGCGGCAGCATCGACGTCGTGCTCGAGTCGTCGAACGGCACCGTCCGCGTGGACGTCGTCGACACCGGCCCGGGCATCTCAGCCGAGGACGCCCAGCGCATCTTCAGCCCGTTCGTCTCGCGCGACACGCAGGGAACAGGGCTCGGCCTGCCGATCGCGCGAGAGCTCGCGGGAGCGCTCGGCGGCCGGGTCGAGCTCGAGACGGAGCCGGGGGAGGGGAGCCGCTTCCGCCTCGTCCTGCCCGCCCGTCGCGCCTGAGAGGCCCTTCACCCGCGACGAAGTAGAGTCGGCGCATGGCGGAGCCGGCGGCAGTCCTCGAGCTTCCGCGCCGCCGTTCCCCGGCCGCCGCCGCGCTCGTCGCCGTGCGGCCGCGCCAGTGGACGAAGAACCTGCTGCTCTTCGCGGGCATCATCTTCGCCGCGCAACTCGGCGACGCCTCTCGTTGGGCAGCGGCCGTGGCGGCGTTCGTCGCCTACTGCGCGGCCTCGAGCGCGGCCTACCTCGTGAACGACGTGCGCGACGCCGAGTCCGATCGGCTTCACCCTGTCAAGCGCGCCCGGCCCATCGCCCGCGGCGAGCTCTCCCCGCGGGCTGCTCTCGTGCTGGCCGGGGCGCTCGCGCTCGCGGCGTTCGTGCTCGCCGGGGCGCTCGGCCCGCTGTCGCTTGCCTGCCTCGCGGCATTCGTCGCCTTGCAGGCTGCCTACTCCCTCGGCCTCAAGACCTTCGAGCTCGTCGACGTGCTCGCGATCGCGGGGCTCTTCGTCCTGCGGGCCTCGGCGGGCGCGATCGCGGTCGACGTCCGCATCTCGGAGTGGCTCCTCCTCTGCACGTTCCTGCTCGCGCTCTTCGTCGCGCTCGGCAAGCGCCGTGCCGAGCTGGGACTGGACGGCGTTCACGCGCGTCCGGCGCTCGACGGCTACAGCGTCGCGCTCGTCGACCAGCTCCTCGGGATCGTCGCGGCGGCGACGATCGCCGCCTACACGGGCTACGCACTGGCGGCGCACGACACGCGCTGGCTCGTCGCGACCGTCCCGCTCGTCGTCTACGGGCTCTTCCGGTACCTGCTGCTTCTCCACCGGCGTGGCCTCGGCGAGGAGCCGGAGACGCTCCTCGTCGAGGACCTGCCGTTGCTCGTCACGGTCGCCGTCTGGGCGGGCGCCTGCGCCGTGATACTCGCCTTCGGGTAGGGCCTGCTACGCGACCGCGGCCCGCTCGGCCGGGGAGCCCGCGCCCTCGGCGTCGCGACCCGTCGGGAGCGGCACGACCGCGCCCTCGATTCCGTCCTCGAGCCGCTTCAGCCTCCGGTCGACCCCTGACCAGCCCGCCGACACGAGGTCGACGAGGATCGCCAGATCGTCGATTCGCGCGTTTCGCTCCGCCAGGAGCTCCTCCTCGAGCCGCTCGAGCCGGCGCAGCGCCTGGTTCACGCCGCCGCGGATCTCGGCGAGGCTGCGGCTGACCGGGACGACCTCACGGGCGATGCCGTCGCGCACCGCGATTCCCACCTGCTTCGGCAGCGAGCTCTCCAGCTCGTCGGCGACCTGCGCCAGACGCATCACCTCGGCGCGCGCCCTCTCGAGCGACGCGTCGAGCCGTGCGCCGGCGACGCCTTCCGTCCGCGCCTCGGCGACCCGCTGCCGCGCCCTTTCCAGCACCTGTTCGTCCATGAGCCCCAGGATACTCTCGCCGCAGGATGAGGGCCTCGGAGCTCGACTACGACCTCCCGGCCGAGCTGATCGCGCAACATCCCGCGACGCGCCGGGATGCGTCGCGGCTGCTCGTCGCCGACCGCGCGACCGGCGCCGTGCGGCACCGGACGTTCTCCGAGCTGCCCGAGGAGGTCGGCGGGTACCTCACGGTGGTCAACGACACCCGCGTCGTTCCCGCCCGCCTGCACCTGCGGCGAGAGACCGGCGGCGCGGTGGAGGTGCTCCTCCTCGAGCCCCTCGGCGACGGCGTGTGGGAAGCGCTCGCACGCCCCTCGCGCAGGCTCCGACCCGGCGAGCGCCTGGAGTCGAGTGACACGGTCTCGCGTCGCTCTTCCGTGGAGCTCGCAGAGGCGCTCGGCGGGGGGAGATGGCGGGTGCGGGTGGAAGGGGAGCCGCCCGGTGAGATGCCCCTGCCGCCATACATCCACGAGCGGCCCGCCGACCCGGAGCGCTACCAGACGGTCTACGCGCGCGAGCTCGGGTCGGCGGCGGCGCCTACGGCCGGCCTCCACTTCTCGCCCGACGTCCTGGCGCGACTCGACGTGGAGCGGATCACGCTCCACGTCGGGCTCGACACCTTCAGGCCGCTCACGGCCGACACGCTCGAGGAGCACGAGCTCCACGGGGAGCGCTACGCGGTCGAGCCTGCCGCGTGGACGAGGATCGAGGCGGCCGAGCGCGTGCTCGCGGTTGGGACGACGACGACCCGGGTGCTCGAGACGCTCGCGCGCCGCGCGCCGCTCGAGGGTCGCTCCGACCTCTTCATCACGCCCGGCTTCGCCTTCCGCCGCGTCGACGCGCTCCTGACGAACTTCCACTTGCCGCGGACGACCCTGCTCGCGCTCGTGATGGCGTTCGCGGGGATCGAGCGGACACGCGAGCTGTACGGGATCGCGATCCGCGAGCGCTACCGCTTCTACTCCTTCGGCGACGCGATGCTCGTCCTGTGACAGCATGTCCGACTCGGACATGCGTTGTGCATGCTAACATGCGCAGCGCATGGGGAACGTCCAGATCAGAAACGTGCCACCGGCGTTGCACCGCGAGCTGAAGCTCCGTGCAGCCGGCGCCGACATGACCCTGTCGGATTACCTGCTTCGGCTGGTCGAGCGCGAAGCCTCGCGTCCGACCCGAGCGCAGATGCTGGCGCGGCTCGCATCGCTTCCGAGACCCGATCTCGACGACGAGCCCGCGCAAGCCGTCCGCTCGATCCGGGACGAGACCTGATCGTCGTCGACTCGTCCGCGGTCGTCGATCTCCTCGCGGGCGGGCACGCACGGGCGACGTGGGTCGCCGAGCGGATCGGCGGCTCGGAGCCGCTGGCAGCCCCGCATCTCGTCGACGTCGAGGTCGTCGGAGCGCTGCGCCGACTCGTCACCGCCGGTCATGTCTCGTCCCGGGACGCCGATCGAGCCGTGGGCGATCTCGTCCAGTTCGATCTCGAGCGGTATCCACACGTGGACCTCATCGGTCGGGCATGGAGCCTGCGGAAGAGCCTGTCGATGGGGGACGCGATCTTCGTCTCGCTCGCGGAGGCGCTCGACGCCCCGCTACTCACGACCGACGGCAGGCTCGGGCGCTCGCACGGCCACAGCGCAACGATCATCGCGCCATGAGCTTCAGCATCGAGGCAACCGACGGCGCCGCGCGGGCCGGCGTGCTCCGCACGGCGCACGGTGACATCCGCACGCCGGCGTTCATGCCGGTCGGCACGAAGGGGACGGTGAAGACCCTCCTCCCGGCCGAGGTGCGCTCCCTCGGCGCCGACGTGATCCTCGGGAACACGTACCACCTGCACTTCCGCCCCGGGGAGGACGTGATCGAGGAGCTCGGTGGCCTGCACGCGTTCACCGGCTGGGACGGCCCGATCCTCACCGACTCCGGCGGTTTCCAGGTCTTCTCGCTACGAGACACGCTCGCGCGAGTCGACGACGACGGCGCCACGTTTCGCTCGGTCTACGACGGCAGCGAGGAGCGATTGACGCCGGAGCGCGTCGCCGAGATCCAGCGGCGGCTGGGATCGGACATCGCGATGTGCCTCGACATCTGCCCGCCGGCCGACGTCTCGCTGCGCGAGCACGAAGAGGCGGTCCGCCGCACCCAGCTGTGGGCGGAGCGGCAGGTCGACGCGCCGCGCGCGCCTGGTCAGCTGCGCTTCGGGATCGCGCAGGGGGGCACCGACCCGGCGCTCCGTACGCGATCGATCGAGGGAATCACCGGCCTGCCGTTCGACGGCTTCGCGCTCGGAGGGCTCGCG
The DNA here is from genome assembly GCA_035716065.1 of Gaiella sp. Classification (GTDB taxonomy): domain Bacteria; phylum Actinomycetota; class Thermoleophilia; order Gaiellales; family Gaiellaceae; genus Gaiella. Next base: position 1,706 of record DASTKF010000031.1, on the reverse strand, counting down.
GTCGGGGAGAGCCGCGTCGAGATGCTCGACACCGTCGGCTGGGCGGCGCCGCTCCTGCCCGCGGAGCGACCGCGCTACTTCATGGGTCTCGGAGACGCCGAGGGCATCCTCGAGGTGATCGCCCGGGGCATCGACATGTTCGACTGCGTCCTGCCGACACGAACGGCCCGAACGGGGTCGGCGCTCACGGCGCGAGGCCGCCTCAACCTCCGCAACGCACGGTTCGTGCGCGATCCGAGGCCCCTCGAGGACGGGTGCGGGTGCCCGGCGTGCGCCGGGTTCTCGCGCGCGTTCGTGCGCCACCTCGTCAACCAGCAGGAGCTTCTCGGGCTGCGGCTGCTCACACTGCATAATCTGTGGTTCACACTGCGACTGACCGCCGGCGCGCGGGAAGCGATCACCCGCGGTGCGTTCGACGCCTACCGGGCGGACGCGCTCGCCTCGCTCGCCGCCGGCTTGGAGGAGGAACGTTGAACGGTGGCACCCTGATTCTGCTCGCTGCGATGTTCGTCCTGCTGTGGGTGCTGCTGATCCGGCCCCAGAAGCGCAAGCAGGCCGAACAGCAGCAGCTGCTCTCCGGCATCGAGCCGGGCGACGAGGTCCTGACCGTGGGCGGCATCTACGGCATCGTCCACGAGATCGACGAGGACGACGACCTGGTCGTCGAGATCGCCGAGGGCATCCGGGTACGCATCGCGCGGCGTGCCGTCGCCGGCGTCGAGAAGCCCGAAGACGAGACGGACGAGGCCGATGAGGACGACGATGACGCCGCGGACGGCCCGAATGATGAAGACGGTGTTGTCGTCTCCGAGGAAATCGTGAAGTCGGAGGTCACGGAGGGTGCCGAAGCGCTCGACCGCCGCTAACCTGACCGGTCGCACATGACCCGTCGCGCAGCAGTCTTCGTCGTCGGTCTCGTCGCCGCGGCCCTCGTCGGGGTTGCGCTGCTTGCCGTTCCCGGATCGCCGCTCGAGCGGCGCCCGACCCTCGGTCTCGATCTGCAGGGCGGCCTCGAGGTCACGCTGCAGGCGGTCACGCCGAAGGACCGCAAGCTGACCAAGGAGGACCTCGACCGGTCGGTCTCGATCATGCGCTCGCGCGTCGACAAGCTCGGCGTCTCCGAGCCGGAGATCCGGACGCAGGGCTCGGACCAGATCTCGATCCAGCTACCGGGCGTGAAGGACCCCGCCGCGGCCGCCGCGATCATCGGCAAGACGGCGCAGCTCGAGCTGTTCGATCTCGAGCGGGACCTCGTCTCGCCGTCGATCGACGCGCGCACCCGGCAGCCGATCGCGACCGCGAAGCTCTACGACCTGCTCGCCGGCCAGCAGGCGCTCGCGGACAAGGGGACGCCGGATACGTACTACGTCTTCGAGACCAAGGGCAAGAAGCTCGTCCGCGGGCCCGTGCAGACGAAGCAGGCGGCGCTCTCCAAGTGGGATGGGAAGCTGCCGCCCGGCCACAAGCTCTTCGCCGTCCCGCCGAACACGGTCGTCGTGCGCTGTGGCGCCGGCGGAGCGGTCGTCTGCCCGGGTGTGGCGCAGACGAACCCGACGCAGAACTCCTGGTACCTGATGCGGTACACGCCGCCCGAGGTGCCGGAGATGACGGGCTCCGACCTCAAGCTCTCGGGCACGCGGCAGGACTTCGACACCCGCACGGGTGAGCCGATCGTGCTCATGGAGTTCACCGACAAGGGCGGGAAG
>DASTKF010000030.1:0-3449 GCA_035716065.1 Gaiella sp. | reverse complement strand
CCTCGCCCAGCTTGTGGGTGCGGCCGGTGTAGTAGAGGATCCGCTCGGTCGTCGTGGTCTTGCCCGCGTCGATGTGGGCCATGATCCCGATGTTCCGGACGCGGTCGAGCGCGACCTGTGTGGCTGTCGTCGTGCTCATCGAATCACCAGCGGTAGTGCGCGAAAGCCTTGTTCGCCTGCGCCATCCGGTACATGTCGTCCTTGCGCTTGAACGCGCCGCCCTGCTGGTCGATCGCGTCGACGAGCTCGCCGGCGAGCTTCGCCTCCATCCCCTTCTCGCGGCGCTCGCGCGCATACGTGACGAGGTAGCGGATCGCGAGGGTGCGGCCACGGCGCGGCGGCACCTCGACGGGAACCTGGTAGTTGGCGCCGCCCACGCGGCGCGAGCGGACCTCGAGCACCGGCGTGACGGACTTTACGGCGGCGTCGAGCGCCTCGAGCGGCGGCTTGCCGGTCTTGTCGGCGACCTGCGTGAGGGCGTCGTAGACGACCCGCTCGGCGATCGACTTCTTGCCGTCGGACATCAGCCGGTTGACGAGCTGGGTGACGAGCACCGACCCGTAGACGGGATCGGGAGTGACGGTGCGCGGCTGGATCTCTGCGCGGCGGGGCATCGGGCTAGCTTCCGCTCTTCTTCGCGCCGTACTTCGAGCGGCCCTGGCGGCGATCGGCGACACCCGAGGTGTCGAGCCCGCCGCGGATCACCTTGTAGCGGAACCCCGGCAGGTCCTTGACGCGGCCGCCGCGGATCAGGACGACCGAGTGCTCCTGCAGGTTGTGCCCCTCGCCCGGGATGTACGCGCCGACCTCCATCTGGTTCGTCAGCTTCACGCGCGCGACCTTGCGCAACGCGGAGTTCGGCTTCTTCGGCGTCGTCGTGTAGACGCGCGTGCACACGCCCCGCTTCTGCGGCGCGCCGCGAAGCGCGGGGGTCTTGACCTTCGCCTTGGGCGACTTGCGCCCCTTGCGAACGAGCTGATTGACGGTGGGCACGCTGCTCCTCGAAATCGGTCGGCGGTTCTTCTCTCGCACAGAAAGGGCCGGCAGGCACGAACGTGCCGCCGCCCGGGATCGGCAATGGTAGCCGAAACCGGGAGCGGCGTTGGAAGAAATGTCCTGACCGCGATGAAGGTGCTCTCGCACCCCGCGGGCGACGACGAGGACGACGTGCGACTCCTCGCGGACCAGCTTGGTCTGTCGACATCTGCGCAGATCCTCCCGGTCGCGGCCGAGGTGTACGGAGACCTGTTGGACGTCGCCGCCCGGTTCTTCGTCGAACAGCTCTTGCCGCCGGACTGACGCTCCCTCTTCCCCCGCCCTAGGCTTCTCCTCCTCCTCGCCCGCTGCGGACGCCCGCTCTTTCCCACCCGACCGGAACAAGCACAGCGCCCACGGACCGTCACCCCAACGCAAACCCCGAACGACGCGCACCATCGGCGACCGGTGCGCGGGGACTCGTGCAGCGACCGCCGGGCGCCCCCTCTGGATCAACGGCCCGCTCCCGATTACAGTGAGCCCGGGGAAGGGTGGCAGCGGCATCTCGAGCGGAACAACCATCATTCTGATCGCCGCTGCCGCGGCGCTCCTGGCCGTCGTCGGTCTCGTCGTGGCGCGCTCGCGTCGGCCGCCTCCCTCGCCGCGCGACGACCGGCTCGTCCAGGCCGTCGACGAGATGCGCACGCGCATGGACGATCTCGGCCGCGACCTCTCGCAGGCCCTGGAGCGCGCCGAGCGGGAGAGCAAGCGCAACCGGTTCCTGAGCGACCTCGGCACGTCGATCGAGTTCGACGAGCTCCTCGACCGTGTGCTGGACGCGGCGCTCGAGGTGTCCGGCTTCGACGCCGCGATGGTCGTCCTCGAGGAGACCGGCGGGCCGGCGACCGTGGCGACCCGCGGCCTGACAGCGGAGGAGGCGGCGCACCCGCCCTCGTCCGGAGCCGGCGGCTCGCTCCCGCCGGGCCCGATCACGGTGAGCTACCGCTACGGCGCGGCCGATGCGGCCGACACCCACCTGATCCGCGGCGGGCTCTTCGTCCCGCTCGTCAGCCGCGACGGGAACGCGCTCGGCACGCTCGCGCTCTTCTGGCGGACGCCCGGCTACGAGCCGCCGCCCGAGCGTGTCGGTGCGGTCGAGCAGATCGCCGCCACCTGCATCCCCGCGATCGAGAACGCGCGCCGCTACCGCGAGGCGCGCCAGATGGCCGAGACCGACGCGCTGACGGGGTTCTTCAACCAGCGCTACTTCCACGAGACATTGCGGCGGGAGTCGCTCCGTGCGCAACGCTACGACCGGCGCCTCGCGCTCGTGATCGTCGATCTCGACGACTTCAAGGCGGTCAACGACCGGATCGGTCACCTCGCCGGCGACGCCGTCCTCGCTCAGGTGGCCGAGCGGCTCCGCAACTCGATCCGCTCGGTCGACGTCGGCTGCCGCGTGGGCGGGGACGAGTTCGCGGTGATCATGCCGGAGTCCACCGCCGACGACGCCGCGCAGCTCTTCCAGCGGATGCACGACGGTGTCGCGTCGATGTCGGTTCCCGGCGGCGGCCGGGTGCGGATCTCTGCAGGGATCGCCGAGCTGCGCCACGGCGAGACCGCGGCGGGGCTCTTCGAGCGGGCCGACTCGGCGCTCTACACCGCCAAGGAGCTCGGCAAGAACCGCGTGAGCGTCGCGACGGACTGACGGTTGCCAGCTCGAACGCCTCAGGCGGCGGGCCGGACGGCGACGAGCCGCAGGCTTCGCGACGGCCGGTCGGGCGCTGGCTCAACCTCCAGCGTGACGCCGACGCGCGCGCCCCGACCCACCCGGCGCGAGAGCGGCACCGCGGGCTCGTCCCCGGAGAACGTCGCGACCCGCACCGGCGCGGCCGACCGCGGGGGGACGAGCCAGGCCGTGTAGATCCTGCCGGCGGGCGCGCGACCGAGGCCGTCGACCGCGAGCACGCCTCGCTCGCCGGCGCCCACGACGAGCGTGATCCGCCCCATCGAGCCGCGCAGCGGGAAGCGCTCCGTCGACGGCCCCGCGAGAACTGCGACAGCCCGTTCGAGCGCCGGGCTGTTCGGCGGCGAGGCCGGGTTGTCGGAGCGGACGTCCGCGACGAGGGCCCACGCGCCGAGCAGGATCGCCGCGACGCCGCAGCCGGCTGCCAGTGCCGCGAGCGTCGGCCAGCCGGGTCGTCGTGACCGCGGCACCTCGAGTGCCGGGAGCGGCACCGGCGTGCCCGGCGAGGCCTCGTGCAGCGCCGGCTCGACTCCCTCCGGCGGCACGTCGAGCGGCACGAGATGCGCGCGGATCGTCCCCACGGGGCGAGGATAGTGCGCGGTCCCGACGGCGCCGTCCGGCGAGCCGGCGACAGCCACCCCCCTCTGTAGGGTTAGCCCGATGGAGGGACGCGTGCCCGGCAGGAGAGGGGGCGGTGCGGGATGACCACGTGGATCGCGGTCGCGGC
>DASTKF010000029.1:0-4240 GCA_035716065.1 Gaiella sp. | reverse complement strand
AACCGACGCCTCATCCAGTGGACGATCCTCGGCTACCCGAACGAGGGCTGGGCACGCACGGTGTTCGGTGAGCCCGACGTCGAGCGCCTCTGGGAAGCGGTCGCCACCGCCGCTCGTCTCGACGAGCCAGACCCGGTTCAGGCCTGGCGCGAGCACATCGAACGGCTCCGGCGGCGGGCCGCGACCCTCGACGAGCGGGCGTTCTCGTCGCTCCGCTTCGTCGGCCCGGGGACCGACCTGCGCGTCGGCCTCCCTGAGGGCCACCGCTGGCTCACCGGGGCCGAGGAGACCGTCGACGGCATCCCGCACATCGTCAACGTCCCGACCGAGGAGGTCTTCACGACCCCCGACCGCAGGCTCACCGAGGGCACGGTGCGCTCGACGTTCCCGCTGTCGCTCGGTGGGACCATCGTGCGCGGTCTCGAGGTGCGGTTCGAGGCGGGAAAGGCCGTCGAGGTGCGCGCCGAGTCCGGCGCCGACGCCGTGCGCGAGGAAATGGCGACAGACGAGGGCTCGAGCTTCCTCGGCGAGGTGGCCCTGGTCGACGGCGACTCACGCGTCCGCAAGACCGGCGTCGTCTTCTACGACACGCTCTTCGACGAGAACGCCGCCTGCCACATCGCGTGGGGCCAGGGGATCAAGGGCGCGCTCGACGGCGGCGAGGAGCTGAGCGACGACGAGCTTGCCGCGCGCGGCTACAACGACTCCGTCGTCCACACGGACTTCATGGTCGGCGGCCCGGAGGTCACGGTGCTCGGCGTCGAGCGAGGCGGCGCCGAGGTGCCGGTCATCTCCGACGACGTCTGGGTGCTCTCCTGATCAGGCCGAACGCGCGCGGCACGTCGGGTAGCCTTGTCGCTCTCCCGGGCGCATAGCTCAGCGGGAGAGCGCTCGCTTCACACGCGAGAGGTCCCTGGTTCGATCCCAGGTGCGCCCATCGGCCGAAGCCGGGTCGACAGGTGACCACGGCCCCCGCTAGCGCTCGACGGTAATCGGTGTCGAGAACACTTCGCCGAGGCGGCTGAGCGCCTCTGGGACGATCCGATAGTAGGCCCACGTCCCGCGCCCCTCCGACTCGACGAGACCCGCCTCGCGGAGCACCTTCAAGTGGTGCGAGACGGTCGGCTGTGACAGGTCGAACGTCGCGGTGAGATCGCAGACGCAGCACTCGTCGCAGCACGCGAGGCGGCTCACGATCGCGATCCGGGTCGGGTCGGCCAGCGCCTTGAAGGTCACTGCGAGCGCCTCCGCTGCCGCGCCGTCGAGCGCGGGGGTTCCGGGCGGACAGCAGATGGGCTGGAGGACGGGAAGCTGCTTGCTCATCGATGTTCTTCAATATAGTGTATCGATACACATCGATGAAAGGAGAGACCGATGGCGCTCGAGCCACTGTGCTGCGACGACGGCGACTGCGGCGACGACTGCTGCTGAGGCTGCGCACGACCAACGGCGGCCGACTGCAGCGGCCGCCGACCCTCCGCCGCCAAAACGCGCGATAGCCTGCTGCGATGACAACGCGAGAGGCCGCGTGCCACTGCGGGCAGCTCCGGCTGGAGGTGCAGGGCGAGCCGTTCGTCGTATCGATCTGCCACTGCCTCGACTGCCAGCGACGGACGGGAAGCGCGTTCGGGATCCAGGCTGGCTTCCGGGCCGAGCAGCTCACGATCAGCGGGCGCTTCCACGACTTCACGCGCGTCTCCGACGAAGCCGACCGGAAGCCGCACGCCTTCCACTTCTGCCCCGAGTGCGGCTCGCAGGTCTTCTACACGGAGCCGGACGAGCCGGCTCTGGTCGTGGTGTCCGTCGGCTCGTTCGCCGACCCTGAGTTCCCCGCGCCGACCGAGTCCGGTTACACCCACCGCCGACATCAATGGCTGACCCTGCCGGCGTCGCTCCAGACGCCGGGCGCCGAGCTCTGGGACCCGATTCGCCCGCTCTATCTCGCCGGCAAGTATCCCGAGGCGGCGGCCCGCGGACGCGAGCTGCTCGACGCCCACCCCGACCTCGGTCTGCTCTTCTACAACACCGCGTGCTGCGAGAGCCTCGCCGGGCAGCCCGACGAGGCAGTCGCCCACCTCGCCCGCGCGATCGAGCTCTGGGACGGCTGCCGCGGTCTGGCGCAGGAGGACTCGGACTTCGACCCGCTCCGCGGCGACCCCGGCTTCGTCGAGCTCGTCCACGGCTGACCCTGACGGCGTCGGCGAGATCGAGGAAGATCCGAGCGATGCCCCGTCGGCACGGAAACGAACCGGTCGTCCGCGCGGCGATCGTCGGCGCCGGGCGGATGGGGCGCTGGCACGCCCGCGCCGTCGAAGCCTCGGGCGGCATGGTCGTCGCCGTGGTCGACCCGGACGTCGAGCGTGCGCGGGCGCTGGTGGACGGAGTCGTCGCAGTTCCGTCGCTGGGCGAGCTGGGGGAGGACGCGGGACTCGACGTCGTCCACGTCTGCACTCCGGTGGCGGGCCACGCCTCGGTCGTGCACGCAGCAGTCGCTGCGGGCGTGCACGCGATCGTCGAGAAGCCCCTCGCAGAGGACGCAGCGGCGACGCGCGAGCTCCTCGAGCAGACGCATGCCGCCGGCCGGATGGTGGTTCCCGTGCATCAGTTCCTGTTTCAGCGCGGCGTCCAGAGGATCCTCGGGCGACTCGACGAGCTCGGTCCGCTCGTCCGGTGCGCGTTCGTCGCCGCGAGCGCGGGCACCGAGTCGACGGGGATCGACGCCGATGCGCTCGTCTCGGAGATCCTCCCCCACCCGCTTTCGCTGTTCGCCCGGCTGACGCCATTCGACGTCGGGGAGCTCGACTGGCACGTCGCGCGGCCCGCGGCAGGTGAGCTGCGGGCGCTCGCTATCGCCGGTACGACGTCGCTCGAGATCGTCCTGAGCGCTCATGGACGCCCGACGTCGACGACACTCGAGGTCATGGGATCCGCCGGCACGGCCAACGCCGACCTCTTCCACGGCTTCGCGACCGTTGATCGCGGCCGGGTGGGCCGCGCCACGAAGCTGACGGGGCCGTTCACGCGCAGCACGCGCACGCTCGCGGGCGCCGGCGCGAACCTGGCCGCGAGGACGATCGCGTGGGAGCCGGCCTATCCGGGCCTGCGGGAACTGGTACGGCGCACCTACGCCGCGATCGCGAACGACGACGAGCCGCCGATCTCGGCAGCCGAGACGGTCGCCGTCGCGGTCGCGCGGGACCGTATTCTCGCCGCCTGAGGCCTACGGGCGGGCCGGCACCGGATCGCCGGGGGCCTGACGAAGACCGAGAGGCGGCAGCGGCGGTCGCCGGCGGCGGCGTGACAGCATCGGGACGCGCGGGCGCACGCGCCGAGAGAGCTCGGGATCGACGAGAACCAGCTCGGGACTGATCCTCGGGAGGTCGTCGGAGCGAGCGCCGACCGCGCGTGCCGCAGAGATCACGACTTCCTCATCGGCACCTGCCCCGCTTCGGTCGACCCCTCGATCGAGGGTCTGCCGCGGGCTGCACTACGGGACGTCGAGCGTCGCCTGGACGACTGCTTCCGTCGAGCGGCCGCTCTTCGTGACGGGCCACACGTACCACCTGTACGAGCCCGGGGTCAGGCGGGTCTCGCGGCCCGCATACCGCCAGCTCGGACCTAGCTCGAGTACGGGTTCGGTCGTCTCCTTCTCGAGCACGCGGTCCGCGCCCTTGAAGAGCTCGACGTGGTATCCGACCGCGCCGTCCACCGGCGCCCACGCGAAGCGGCGCGTCTCCGCTGGGGCGGGCGCGGCAGCCGCCTTCTTCGGCGGCGTCGCGGCTGCCTTCGGCCTTGCCGTCGTCGTCTTCGGTTTCGGCTTCACCGAGGCCTGCGTCTTCGGCTTGGCGGTGGCTGTCGTCTTGGGCTTGGTGGAGGTCTTCGCGCCGGACCTCTTCTGCGTCGCGGCAGGCTTGGTCGCAGCGGGCTTCGGCTTCGACCGAACGGGCTGCTTCTTGACCGCCGTCTGCTTGCCGGACGAGGCCGCCTTCGTCTTGCCGCCGGACTTCGCCGCCACGGGCGGCGCGCCGACGGCTGCCGTCGCGCCCTTCCCCGATGGGCCTTCCGACGACCCCGCGGTCAGGCGCGTGATGCCGAGGACGGCTGCGGACGCGACCGCGACGGCGACCAGGAACGCGAGGATGCCGCGTGCCCTGCTGCGCTTCCGCCTCCCGGCGCTTGCCCGAGCACGACGCTGCGTCGCCGGTCGCGCGACCGGGTGCGGCATCGTCGAAAAACCGGG
>DASTKF010000028.1:0-5163 GCA_035716065.1 Gaiella sp. | reverse complement strand
TTCGTCGACTTCGCGGGCGGCGTCGGTGTCGTGAACGCCGGACACGCCCACCCACGCATCGTGGAGGCGGTCGTCGAGCAGGCGGCCCGCTTCCTCCACACCGACTTCACCGTCGTCCCCTACGAGCCTGCGGTGTCGCTGGCCGAGCGCCTCTGCGCCCTCGCTCCGATCTCCGGCGAGACGCGTGCGGCCTTCTTCAACGCCGGCACGGAGGCGGTCGAGAACGCCGTCAAGCTCGCCCGCCTGCACACCGGGCGGCCTGGCGTGATCGCCTTCGAGGGCGCGTTCCACGGGCGCACGCTGCTCTCCATGACGATGACGTCGAAGCCGCACCCGTACAAGACGGGGATGGGGCCGTACGCGCCCGAGGTCTACCGCGCGCCGTACCCGGACGAGTACCGCGGGCCGGGCGCCGAAGAGGCGCTCGCGCGGCTCGAGCGGCTCTTCGAGACGCACGTCGCGCCGGAGAACGTGGCGGCGATCGTCATCGAGCCGCAGCTCGGCGAGGGCGGGTTCGTCCCCGCGCCGCGCGCGTACATCGAGGGCCTGCGCGCGATCTGCGACCGACACGGGATCGTCTTCGTCGCCGACGAGGTCCAGACCGGCTTCGGCCGGACCGGGCGGATGTTCGCGATGGAGCACTTCGGCGTCGAGCCCGACCTGATGACCGTCGCGAAGTCGATCGCGGCTGGCCTTCCCCTTTCCGGCGTGATCGGCCGGGCCGACATCATGGACGGCGCGCACGCGGGCGCGATCGGCGGCACCTACATCGGGAATCCGGTAGCCCAGGCGGCCGCGCTGGCCGTGCTGGACGTGTTCGAGGAGGAAGACCTGGTGGCGCGGGGCGTCGTGGTCGGCTCGCGGATCCGCGAGCGCATGCTCGACTGGCAGCGCCGCTGGCCGGCGATCGGCGACGTTCGCGGACTCGGCGCGATGCTCGCGATCGAGCTCGTGACCGATCCGGAGACGAAGGAGCCGGCGCCGGAGCTCGCGCGCGCCGTGATCGACGCGGCGCTCCGGCGCGGCCTGATCCTCCTCAAAGCCGGCGTCCAGGGGAACTGCATCCGCGTCCTCTGCCCGCTCACGATCGAGGACGCCGTCCTCGACGAGGCGCTCGAGGTCTGGGAAGAGGCGCTGGCCGCCGTCCTCGGCTAGGACTCAGTACACGAGGCCCTTGCGCCGCTCGTGGCGCTCGAGCGCCAGCGCGATGAGACGGTCGAGGAGCTCCGTGTAGGCGATCCCGGACGCGGCGAAGAGCCGTGAGTAGAAGCTCGTCGCCGTAAAGCCGGGGATCGTGTTCAGCTCGTTCATCACGACCTCGCCGTCCGAGGCGCGGACGAAGAAGTCGGCGCGTGCCATGCCCTCGCACGACGTCGCCACAAATGCTGCGACGGCCAGTTCGCGCGCCCGCTCGATCTGCGCCTCGTCGAGACCCGGCGGCGGGATCACGAGCTCCGAGCCACCCTCGTCGTACTTCGAGGAGTAGTCGTACCAGTCGGCGTTGTGCGAGACGACGTGACCCGGAAGGGAGGCGACGGGCGAGGGCAGGTTGCCGAGCACTCCGACCTCGATCTCCATACCGTCGACGAACTCCTCGACCATCACCTTCTCGTCGTGGCGGCGCGCGAGCGCGACCGCCTGCTCGAGCTCGCTCTCGTCGCGCACCTTCGAGATCCCGACCGACGAGCCCATGTTCGCGGGCTTGACGAACACCGGGTACCCGAACGGATTGATGACCGGGTCACCGAGCCGGAGCGCGACGTGGCGGGCGACGGGGATGCCGGCACCGCGCATCAGGGTCTTGAAGACGTCCTTGTCCATGCAGACCGAGGATGCGAGAACGCCAGGGCCGACGTATGCCACCCCGGCGAGCTCGCAGAGACCCTGCACGGTGCCGTCCTCGCCGAAGGGGCCGTGGAGGATCGGCAGCACGACGTCGACGGCGCCGAGGGTCGCCGGGGCGGAGTCGGCCGGCACGGGGAGCGTCTCGGCGGTCGTCGTCGCGCGCAGCGAACGGGTCTCGCCCGCGGGGAGCGCCCAGCGGCCGTCGCGACCGATCTCGATCGTCCGCACGTCGTAGTGGGCCGGATCGAGCGCAGCCGCGACGGAGGCGGCCGAGGCAAGGGAGATCTCGTGCTCGCTCGACCGGCCACCGGCCAGGACGGCGAGCCGGATGCGGCCGCTCACGGGACGGTCGGGGTTGTGCCGCCGGGTGTCGTGGTCGTCGTGTCGGTCGACGTCGTGTCCGTCGTCACGTCGGGCGGCGGCACGAACTGCCCGACCGTGAGCGTGACGGTCGACTTCGGCTCTGCCTGGCTGTTGCCGCCCGGATCCTGCGATATCACGAGCCCGTCGAGGGACTCGTCGTCGGTGTCCTGATGGACGACGATCACCTTGAAGCCGGCCGCGGTCAGCGTCGCCCGTGCGTCCGGGCCGGTCTGCAGCGAGACGTCGGGCACCGTCACGGTGGTCGGGCCCTTCGAGACCGAGAGCGTCACGGAGGACCCCTTCGAAGCGGTCGAGTTGCCGGGCGGGCTCTGGTCGACGACCTGGCCGGCAGGCTGGTCCGAGTCGACGTCGACCCGGCCGACCGTGAAGCCCGCCGACTGGAGCTGCGCGGCCCCGGAGTCGTAGCTCTGTCCGATGACGCTCGGCACGGCCACAGGCTTGGGGCCCGACGAGACGTTGATCCGCACCGAGGAGCCGGCGACGACGACGACACCCGGCTTCGGGTTCTGCGCGGTGACCTGGTTCGCCTGCTGCGATGAGCTCACCTGCACCACGTTCGGCTCGAGCTGGAGGCGGGTCAGCTCCGCGACGGCGGCGTCGCGCGATTTGCCCACGAGGCTCGGCACCGTCACCTTGGGCTTGCCGCTCGAGACGAGGATCGTGACGATCGACCCGCGCGGCTGCTTCGTGCCCTCCTCCGGATCCTGCTGGTAGACGTAGCCCGGCTGAACGTCCGCGTTCGGCAGCCGCCGCACGTTGTGCTCGAACCCGTCCGCGTCGATCAGCGCGACGGCCTTCTTCTCGAGGATGCCCGTGTAGAGGTTCACCGCGACGGGCTCGTTCGCGTCGATCTGGTCGCGGATGTTGTCGTACAAGAGCCAGCCGCCGATCCCGAGCGCGATCGCAGCCGCCGCGGCGACGAGCCACGGCCACCAGGCCCTACCGGTCTTGACCTGGCCCTCGTACGCGCGGTACCGCTCGTCGCCGCCGTAGCCCGCCGGCCTCGGTTGGACGGAGGTCTCCGCGGTCGACTCCCCGCGGAGCACCATCGTCGCGGCCTCCTCGGTCTCCGGCCCCACGGCGTCGCCCCGGCCGACGAGCTCGAGGTCGCGGTCCATCTCCTTGGCCGAGCGGTAGCGGTCGGCGGGCTCCTTCGCGAGGGCGCGAAGGACGACGAGGTCGAGGTCGTGCGGGATCTCGGAGCGGATCGACGACGGCGCGGGCGGCACCTGCGAGAGGTGCTTCATCGCAATCTCGACAGGGGTCTCTCCGGTGAACGGCACCTTCCCCGTGAGCAGCTCGAACAACAGGATCCCGGTCGAGTACAGATCGGAGGACTCGTCCACCGGCGCGCCGCGCGCCTGCTCGGGCGAGAGGTACTGGGCCGTCCCGATGATCGAGCCGGCCTCGGTCATCTGGCTCGAGCCCGCCCGCGCGATGCCGAAGTCGGCGACCTTGACGCGCCCCTCGTGGTCGACGAGCACGTTGTGCGGCTTGATGTCGCGGTGGACGATGCCGTTCCGGTGCGCGTAGCGGAGCGCCGCGAGCACCTGGCGCACGTACGAGATCGCCACGGGGACGGGGCACGGGCCGCGTGTGACGATCAGCTCCTTGAGCGTCCGCCCCTCGACGTACTCCATGACGATGAAGTACGACCCTCCGGCCTCACCGCGGTCGAAGATGGAGACGACGTTCGGATGCGAGAGCCCTGCCGCATGGGTCGCTTCGCGCCGGAAACGCTCGACGAACTGCGTGTCGTTCGCGTAGCGGTCGTGGAGCATCTTGATCGCGACCTTGCGGCCGAGCTCCTGGTCCTCGGCGAGCCAGACGTCGGCCATGCCCCCGCCGCCGAGCTTGCGCTCGAGGCGATAGCGGCCCGCGAAGATCGTCCCGCGTCGCTCGTCGATGGTCGCCATCAGGTCTCCAAGGGTAGATGCTGGATCGGGAGAATCCGGGCCGCAGGGCCGTTCCGCCGCAGGACGCTCACGGGTTCGCCGCCGGCTGCAGGAGTGCCTCCATGACCGCCCGCGCGATGGGCGCGGCCGTCGCCCCGCCCGTCAGGCTCTGCCGCTCGAGCGCGACAGCGATCGCGACCTGCGGACGCTCGCCCGGTAGGCCCGCGAACGCGATGAACCAGGTCGTGTTCTGCCCCTGGACGCCGGTCTCGGCCGTGCCGGTCTTGCCGCCGATCCGGTAGCCCGAGATCTGCGCCGCCGTCCCGGTCCCGCCCTGCACCGCGCTCACCATCATGTTCGCGATGTCCCGGGCATTGACGGGCCCGACGGGGCGGCCCATCCGCTCTGGCTCCGTCTTCGACACGGTCGTGCCCCGCGGCGAGACGATCTTCGCGACGACGTGGGGGCGCATGAGGATGCCGGCGTTGCCGATGGCCCCGGCGACCATCGCCATCTGGAGCGGCGTCACGAGCATGCGCTCCTGGCCGAACGCCATCCGCCCGGCGTCGACGTCCGAGTTTCGCTTCGGATACCAGAGCTCGCCCTTGTCGTAGAGCCCGCTCGGGTAGCGCTCGCCGTCCGGCGTCTCGAGCGGTGGGCGCTCGTAGAAGCCGAACTTCTTCGCCTGGTCGAGGATTCGCTTCGCCCCGAGGGCCTTCCCCATGTTGCAGAACACCGAGTTGACGGAGTACTTGAGCGCCGTCGCGAGCGAGAGCCGCCCGAACGGCCGGCTCGTGTCGAAGTTGTTGACGCGCTTCCCGTAGGCGATGCAGTAGCCGGGGTCGTCGAACTCGGACTCCGGCGTGAAGCGGTTCGACTCGAGCGCCGCCGACGCCGTGACGACCTTGAAGGTCGAGCCCGGCGGGTAGAGGCCCTGGGACGCGCGGTTGACGAGCGGAGCGGCAGGGCGGCAGTCGGCAGTGATCTTCGAGATCGCGCCGAAGTCGTTCTCGACGAGGTTCGGGTTGTAGCTCGGCGA
>DASTKF010000027.1:0-5084 GCA_035716065.1 Gaiella sp. | reverse complement strand
GGAGATCCAGGCCTGTCGCCTGCTCACGATGGACGCGGCAGGGAAGATCGACGGCGGGTCGGAGGCGCGCGTGGAGGTCTCGCTGCTCAAGTTCTACGCAGCCCGGGTGCTCTGCGACGTGATCGACCGGGCGATCCAGGTGCACGGCGCGCGCGGCCTCACCGACGAGACGCCGCTTGCGGCGATGTCGATGATGGCCCGGGGCGCACGGATCTACGACGGCCCCGACGAGGTGCACCGGATGGTCGTCGCCAGGCGCATCCTGCGCTCCTTCGCCGACGGCGACGGCTGGACGTTCTCGTAGCGCTCTGCGGGCGCGGGCTGCCGCAGGCGCGTCAGGCCGACAGCGGCGGCGGCATCCCGACCGATCGCTCGCCGTCGGCCCGCGGCCCGGGCAGGGTGGGGAAGCGGAAGTCGAGGGGCGGGCGGCCGGGCTGGACGACCCACGCATGCCCCGTCTCTCCCGACGTCAGCGCGACCCAGACGGCCTCGGCGACCTCGGCCGGCGTCAGCAGCGGGAACCCGACCGACTCGAGTGCCTCGCGCGCCGTGCCGGCGACCATCGCCGTATCGGCGAAGCCGGGGCAGACGGCGTTGATCGAGATGCCCCGTTCCGACAGCGGCGACGCGACGCTGCGGACGAACCCGACGACCGCGTGCTTGGTCAGCGCGTAGACGGGGTCGTCGGGGACCGCCGTCAACCCTGCGAGCGATGCCGTGCAGACGATCCGTCCGCCCGCCGGCATGACGCGCGCGAGCCGGCGTACCCCGAGGACGACGCCGTCCACGTTGACGCCGATCGCGCGCCGGTAGCCGTCGAGCGTGAGCTCGGCCGGGTCCGACGGCCCGCCGAGCACGCCAGCGTTCAGGCAGGCGACGTCGACCGGCCCGAGGTCCTCCCACGCCTCGGCATCTGTGACGTCGAAGCCGGTGACGAGATCAAGTGACTCGACGTCGAAGCCCTCCGCCCGAAGGCGCGCGACGAGCGCCGCGCCGATGCCCGACGCGCCGCCCGTGACGAGTGCGCGGACGGCGTTCGACCCGCTCACGGCAGGAGCACGACCTTCCCCGTCGAGCGCCGTTCGGCGACCATTCGCAGCGCCTCGTCTCCCTCGGCGAGCGGGAAGGACGCTCCGACGGAGGGCGAGATCGATCCCGCGGCCCACTGCTCGAGCAGCTGGCCGACCGCGGCGCGGACGAGCTCGGGCTCGAACCGCATCAGCCGCCCGAGGTAGAAGCCCGCGACCGAGGTGTTCCGGCCGACGAGCCGCGCGGGGTCGACCGTCGGCCAGGCACCGCCCGCGAACCCGACTGCCACGATCGTGCCGAGCGGCCGCAGCCGCTCGAGCCCTGCGGCGAACACCTCGCCGCCGACCTGGTCGAGGATGACGTCGAACGGCTCGAGCCCGCCGACCTCGTCGTAGAGAATCGCCTCTGCCGCGCCGAGGCCGAGCACGTGGTCACGCTTCTCCGGCGAGCCGACGGCGCCGACGACGTGCGCGCCGAGCGACGCGGCGAGCTGAACACCCGCGCTCCCGACACCGCCTGCGGCGGCGGTGACGAGCACCCGCGCACCCGGTCGCAGGACGACCTGTCGTGTGAGCGGGATCCACGCCGTGAGATACGCCAGGACGAACGCTGCACCCTGTTCGAACGACGCCCTGGCGGGAAGGTCGAACAGCCAGTCGTCCTCGACGGCGACCCTCTCCGCGTACCCGCCGCCCTCAACGCGAACGAAGCCGACCACGCGCCGGCCGTCGGCGGTCGTGCCGGCGACCTCGGAGCCCGGCACGTACGGCAGCGGCGGCGGCTGCGGGTAGCGGCCCTCGCGGATGAGGACGTCGGCGTAGTTGACGCCGGCCGCGCGCACCTCGACGACCGTCTGCCCGGTTCCGGCGACCGGCTCCGAGACGTCCCGTAGCTCGAGCCGCCGGTCTTCGTCGAGGACGAGCGCCTTCACGGAAGCGCGCCTACCTGCCCGAGAACACCGGCGGGCGCTTCTCGATAAAGGCCGCGACGCCCTCGGCGCCGTCCTCGGAGCGCAGGCAGCGGACGAAGCCGTCGGCCTCACGGCGCAGGCCCTCCCCGAGCGGGAGGTCGCGCGTCGTGCGAGCGAGCTCGCGCAGCACGGCGACGGCGTGCGGGGAGCGTGACGCGATCCGGTCGGCGATCGCGATCGCGGCACCCTCCAGCTCCGCGGCCGGCACGACTCGCTCGACGAGTCCCCAGTGGTGCGCGGTGTCGGCGTCGACGAAGTCGCCGGTCAGGTTGAGGAACATCGCGCGCCCCTGCCCGACGAGTCGTGGCAGGCGCTGTGTGCCTCCGCCGCCGGGGATCAGGCCGAGCTGGATCTCCGGCTGGCCGAGCGTCGCGTTGTCGGCGCAGATGCGGACGTCGCAGCACATCGCGAGCTCGAGCCCTCCGCCGAGGCAGTAGCCGTGGATCGCGGCGACGAACGGGGTGTCCGCCGCGTCCATCCGGTGCCCGAGGCGCTGGATCCCCCGCGCCGAGCCACCCTCGGAGGCGGTCTCGCGGAGCGCCGGAAACTCCTTGATGTCCGCACCGGCGACGAACGCCCGCTCGCCGCCGCCACGCAGCACGATCGCGCGGACGCCCGCATCGGCGTCGAGCGCGTCGATCTCCGCCTCGAGCTCGTCGAGCAGAGCGGCCGACAGCGCGTTCATCGGAGGGTTGTCGATCGTGACGAGCGCCACCGCGTCGCGGCGCTCGGTGGTGACGAAGGTGCTCATGCGTTCTCGACCGGCGTCGCCGAAGCGAACTGCTCCCGGAGCGCGGTCTTCCGGAACTTGCCGACGGCCGTCTTCGGGATCTCGTCCACGTACTCGAATCGGTCAGGGAGCCAGAACTTCGCGAACGACGGCGAGAGGAAGTCTCGGAGCTCTCCGTCCGTCGCGGCCGCGCCTTCCCGCAGCACGACCACGGCGAGTGGCCGCTCCGACCACTTGTCGTCCGGAACCGCGATCACCGCCGCCTCCGCGACCGCCGGATGCCCCATCAGCGCGTTCTCGAGTGCGACGGTGGAGATCCACTCGCCGCCCGACTTGACGAGGTCTTTCGAGCGGTCCTGGATCTCGACGTACCCGTCGGCGCCGATCGTGACGATGTCACCGGTGCGGAACCAGCCGTCGTCCGTCCAGCGGTCGGCCGCCTCCGGGGCCTCGAAGTAGGACGAGGAGACGGACGGGCCGCGCACCTCGAGCTCGCCCATGCTGGTGCCGTCCCACGGCACCAGCCCGTCTGCACCTCGCGCGCGGATCTCGACGAAGGGGATCGCCGTACCCTGCTGCGCGCGCTTGTCGTACATCGCCTCCGTCGACAGGCCGAGCTCCTGCCCGGGGCCGCCGGACATCGTCCCGATCGGGCACATCTCGGTCATGCCCCAGCCGTGGACGATCTTGAGGCCGTGGCGCTCGCCGAACGCCTCGAGCATCGCGCGCGGCGGCGCGGACCCGCCGACCGTCATCGACCGCATCGCCGAGAGGTCCCACCGGTCGGGGGTCGCGTCGAGTGCCTGGAGGATGCCCATCCAGATCGTCGGCACGCCCGCGCTCAAGGTGACCTTCTCCTGCTCGAATGCCTCGAGGAGGCTCTCGGGGTCGAGGTGCGGCCCCGGGAACACCTGCTTTGCGCCGACCAGGCAGCAGGTGAACGGGAAGCACCATGCGTTCGCGTGGAACATCGGGACGACGGGCAGGATCGTGTCCCCCTCGTTCACGCCGAGGAGGTACGCGGCCGTGAGGGCGTGGAGCGCGATCGCGCGATGCGAGTAGAGGACGCCCTTCGGCAGGCCTGTGGTGCCGCTCGTGAAGCACATCGCGGCCGCCGAGCGCTCGTCGAGGTCGCGGTAGGTGAACACGCTCTCGTCGGCCTCGGCGACGAGCTCCTCGTAGTCGATCGCGCCGTCGGGCGTGTCACCCGCGCCGACGGCAATCACGTGCTCGAAGCCGACCCGGTCGACGAACTGCGCCGCGAGCGGCCACAGCGCCTTGTCGACGACGAGGACGCGGTCGCCCGCGTGCGAGGCGATGTACGTGTTGTCGTCGGGATGCAGGCGGAGGTTCAGCGTGTGCGTGACGAAGCCGCCGACCGGCGCGCCGACGTACGTCTCGAGATGCTCGTGGTGGTTCCACATCAGGGTGGCCACCCGGTCGCCGTCGTGCAGCCCGAGCCCGCGGAGCGCGACGGCGAGGCGCTTGGTACGGGAAACGAAGTCCGCGTACGTGAACCGGTGCCAGCTCTTGTCCGGGAGACGCGACACGATCTCGCGGTCGCCATAGAGCTCGTCTGCCCGCCTCAGAATCGCAGGCACGTTGAGCTGGTAATCCATCATCAACCCCTGCACAGACGTCTCCTTTCGCGCTTCGCGGTCACGTTTCTCATGCCGTGTCGAGCAGATGGCTCGCGATCTCGCCGCGGAGCTGCGCGGACGAGGCCTCCCAGCCCTGGATCGCGAGCGCGCGCTTGTAGAGCCGGTGCAGCACGTGCTCCCACGTGAAGCCGATGCCGCCGTGCGCCTGGATCGCGCGCTCGCATGCGCCGACTGCGGCGTCCGACGCCTCCGCCTTCGCCGCGGCCGCCGCGACCGGCGCCTCGGGCTCGTCGTGGGCTACGCACCAGGCCGCCCACCACGCAAGCGAGCGGGCGAGCTCGATCTCGGCGAGCGAGCTCGCCAGCGGGTGCGACACCGCCTGATAGGAGCCGATCCGCCGCCCGAACTGCTCGCGGTCGGAGACATAGGCGACGCTCAGCTCGAGCGCGCGGGCGGCGACGCCGACCGCCTCGAGGGCGAGGATCGCGAGAGAGCGCGTCCGCAGCGACGGCAGCACGTCGGAGCCGCAGAGCGCGCGGCCCGCCTCGCCGCCCGAGAGGACGCCGAGGGGCCGGCTCTCGTCGCTCGTCGCGAGGATCTCGCGCTCGGCGCCGTCGAGCTGCCAGATCGTGTCGCCTCCGACGACCGCGACGTGCGTCGCGGTGTCGAGGTCGGGGACGAGCGGGCCGAGGGCGAGCGTCCAGCTCGTGTCGCCGGCTGCTACCGCTCCCTGGTCCTCGGAGGGCAGGAACGG
>DASTKF010000026.1:0-4912 GCA_035716065.1 Gaiella sp. | reverse complement strand
GATCCCCGGCGGCGTCAACTCTCCGGTGCGCGCGATGCGCGCCGTGGGCGTCGACGAGCCCGTGTTCGTCGCGCGCGGCGCGGGAGGCTGGGTGGAGGACGTCGAGGGCAACCGCTACGTCGACTGGGTGCAGTCGTGGGGGCCGCTGCTCTTCGGGCACGCGGACCCGGAGACCCTGGCCGCCGTGCACGATGCCGCCGACCGCGGAACGACCTTCGGCGCGCCGACCGAGGCGGAGGTCGAGCTTGCCGCCGAGATCGTCGACGCCGTGCCGTCGGTCGAGATGGTGAGGCTCGTGAGCTCGGGCACCGAGGCGTCGATGAGCGCGCTGCGGCTGGCCCGCGCGGCGACGCGCCGCGACCGCGTGATCAAGTTCGCGGGCTGCTACCACGGCCACGTCGACGCGCTCCTCGCGAGCGCCGGGTCCGGCGTGATGACGCTCGGCATTCCCTCGACGCCGGGCGTCCCGTCGGGCGTCACCGCGGACACGATCGTCTGCGGGTTCAACGACGTGGACGGCGTCGCGGCGGCGTGCGCGAGCTACGGCGAGGGGCTCGCGGCCATCCTCGTCGAGCCGGTCGCCGGGAACATGGGCTGCGTCCCACCCGCGCCGGGGTTCCTCGAAGGGCTGCGGATGCTCGCCGACGCCACGGGCGCGCTCCTCGTGTTCGACGAGGTGATGACGGGGTTCCGGGTCGCCCGAGGCGGCGCACAGGAGCGCTACGGGGTGACGCCCGACCTGACGATCCTCGGCAAGATCGTCGGCGGCGGCCTTCCCGCCGCGGCCTTCGGCGGCAGGGCCGACCTGATGGAGCGGCTCGCCCCGAGCGGCGACGTCTACCAGGCGGGCACCCTTTCGGGGAACCCGCTCGCGACCGCAGCGGGCATCTCGGTGCTGCGGCGACTCCGGACCGGGGCGGTCTACGAGGAGCTTGAGCGGCTCGGCGCCCGGCTCGAGGAGGGCCTCGCGCCGTTCGGCACCGTCCAGCGCGTCGGCGGCATGCTCACGCTTTTCTGCCACGACGGTCCCGTCGCGAGCTACGACGACGCCGCTGCGTCCGACACAGAGCGGTTCGGCGCGCTCTTCCGGCACCTGCTCGCGTCGGGTGTCTACATCCCGCCGTCGCAGTTCGAGTGCCTGTTCCCCTCGCTCGCCCACACCGACGAGGACGTCGACCGGACGGTCGAGGCAGTGCGAGCGTTCCACGCAGACGCGTAGGCTCCGCCGATGCGGCACGCCGTCGCCGACGAGCTGTTCCACGAGATCGCGGATGGGGCGACGCGCGAGAGCCCGCTCTGGGCGGACGCGCTCCTGCCGGAGCCCGAGCGCCGGGCCGAGGCGGTCTTCTCCGCGCTCGTTCCCGACCCGCGGTTCGCGCTCGGTGTCGAGACGATCTACGAGGGCTACCTGCTGCACTATGGGCGTGCGCGGATCTTCGCGCCGCCCGACGGCGACGTCGCGCTCCTGCTCGGCGACGCGCTCCTCGCACACGGCCTCGTCCGCATCGCCGAGACCGGGTCGATCGCGGCCGTCGGCGACCTCGCCGAGCTGCTGTCGCTCTGCGCCCAGGCGCGGGCGGACGGGCTCGACGGTGACGGCCCCGCCTGGGCGGCCACGTCCGCGCTGCTCGCCTGCGGGGGCCTCGACGAGGCGCGGGCGACGCTGCGCGAGGACCGCGACCCGGCGCCGCTCGAGCGTCTCGCCCGGGAGGCTGCGGGCGACCATGTCGTCGACCGGGCGCTCGCGGCACACGTCGCGCGCCTCGTATAGCATCGCGCCGATGCTCGCTGCGCTCTGGTTCCTGGCCGACGCCGCCGAGGAGGGAAAGGACGTCGTCCTGATGATGCTCGCCGTGGGCCTCGTGTTCCTCGGGACGATCGGGATCGGCGAGCTCACGCACTACCTGGGCGCAAAGCGCCGCCGGGCGAAGCTCAACCGGCCGCTCTAGGAGCCGCGCCCCGCGCGCCATGGGGAGCCCCGTCGCCGACCTCCGCGAGTGGATCGCCCTGCTCGAGCGCGAGGGCGAGCTCGTCCGCGTCCGCGCCGAGGTCGATCCCGACCTCGAGATCACCGAGATCACCGATCGCGTCGTCAAGGCCGGAGGGCCTGCCCTCTTGTTCGAGAACGTGAAGGGATCGCGGCTGCCGCTCCTGATCAACCAGTTCGGGACCGAGCGGCGCATGTGCCTCGCCTTCGGAGTCGAGCGGCTCGACGACGTCGCCGCGAAGCTCGACGAGGTGCTCGAGCTGAGCCCGCCCCAGGGTCTCGTCGAGAAGGTCCGCAAGCTCGGGACGCTGAAGTCCATCGCCGACTCCGCCCCGAAGTCCGTCTCGAAGGGGCCGTGCCAGGAGGTCGTGCTCGAGGGCGACGCCGTCGACCTCGACGCGCTTCCGATCATGCGCTGCTGGCCGCTCGACCCGGCGCCGTTCATCACGCTGCCCGCGGTCGTCACGCAGGACCGCGAGACCGGGGTGCGGAACGTCGGGATGTACCGGATGCAGAAGGTCGACCGGCGCTCGACGTTCATGCACTGGCAGATCCACAAGGACGGCCGCGCCGATCTCCTCGCGGCGCCCGACGGCAGGATCCCCGTCGCGGTCGCACTCGGGCTCGATCCGGTGACGGCCTACGCGGCGAGCGCACCGCTCCCGAAGCACGTCGGCGAGCTCATGGTCGCGGGGTTCCTCAAGGGGTCCGCGGTGCAGCTCGTCAAGTGCAAGACGGTCGACCTCGAGGTGCCCGCCAACGCCGAGATCGTGCTCGAAGGCTGGGTCGACGCGGGCGACACCGGGATGGAGGGGCCGTTCGGCGACCACACGGGCTACTACACGCCGCCGGAGGAGTTCCCGCTCTTCCGGATCTCGGCGATCACGATGCGCCGCGACGCGATCTACCCGTCGATCGTCGTCGGGAAGCCGCCGGCGGAGGACGAGTGGCTCGCCAAGGCGACCGAGCGGATCTTCCTGCCCGCCATCCGGATGAGCGTCCCCGAGATCGTCGACTACGACCTGCCGACGGCCGGCGCATTCCACAACTGCGTGATCGTCTCGATCCGCAAGCGCTTCCCGGGCCACGCGCGCAAGGTGATGCACGCCGTCTGGGGGCTCGGCCTCCTCTCGCTCTCGAAGGCCGTGGTGGTCGTGGACGCCGGCGTCGACGTCCACGACTACGAGGAGGTCTTCTTCCGCGTCTGCGCGAACGTCGACCCCAAGCGTGACGTGGTGCTGGCCGACGGCCCGCTCGACCAGCTCGACCACGCAGCCGTGCTCCCGTCCTTCGGCGGCAAGATCGGCTTCGACGCGACGGCGAAGGGTCTGGACGAGGGCGCCCGCGAATGGCCGCCCGAGATCGAGATGACCGACGACGTGAAGGCGCGCGTCGACGCCCGTTGGGCGGAGCTCGGGTTGCCGGAGCACGCCGACCGTCAGGCGGTGCAGAATGGGCGCCGGGCAGCGACCTCCCGGTGGCGTGCGAGGAGGGTTCCTCGTTGACACCGGGCGGGCCAGGCCGGTTGAATCACGAACCGGAGCACGGGACGGAAAGAATCACCGAGTGAACGACGAGCACGACACCCACGACCTGCCCGGCCCGAGTCTCTGGCCGATCGGCTTCGCGATCGGCGTCGCGTGCGTGCTCATCGGGCTGGTCATCAGCGTCCCCGTGCTGATCGTCGGCGCGGTCATCGCGCTCGTCTTCGGCTTCCTCTGGGTGCGCGACCTGTTCGTCAGTCATCCCGTCACTGCCGCCGCGGCCGGCCGGCCGGACGTTGCGCCCGTGGCGACGGAGGCGGATCTCGGCGACAACGTCGATCGCGCGACGTTCCTCTCGCTCGCGACGATCGGCGTCAGCGGCCTGATCGGCGCCGGCGTGACGCTGCCCGCCCTCGGCTTCGGCGTGCTGCCGTCGTTCATGGGCGAGGGCGTCGACACGTACGACGTCGACCTCGGGCCGATCTCGAACTTCCCCGAGGGCACGTACGTGATCGCGACGTATCTCGAGAGCCCCGAGCAGGGAGAGGTTTCGCGCCGCACCGCGTTCATCCGCAACAACGGCCGCACCGACGACGGCGTGCCGAGCTTCACCACGATCTTCAGCCGCTGCGCACATCTCGGGTGCCCCGTGCAGCCCAACGGCCCGATCGACGAGCAGGCGAAGAAGGAGGTCAACGGCGTCGAGCTCCGGCCGGTCCTCGCCGCGAGCTTCGGCTGCCCGTGCCACGGCGGCCTCTACGACTCCGAGGGCAACCGCACCGCCGGCCCACCCGTCCGCTCGCTCGACCGGTACGAGTTCTCGATCAAGGACGGGAACCTCGTGCTCGGCCGCCTGTTCAGCGTCGGAACCGTTCAGGGCGTGGGTGCGAGCGCGAAGATCATGAAGTACTACAAGGCGTACCCGGGCGTCCACGTCGACGGCGTCGAGCGGTGGCTCTATCCCATTCCGACTCCGGGATCGACGGGGTGATCCGGTAATGGCGACGAAGACCTCGCGCAAGCCCTCCCTCGCCGACGCGGTGCTCATTCCCCTCGACTGGACCGAGGAGCGCTCGGGCCTCGTCGGCTACACGAAATGGTTCCTCTTCAGGAAGGTGCCGCACGACATCAGCTGGGCGCAGACGCTCGGCGCCGCCTCGTTGACGGCATTCATCGTGCAGGCGACGACCGGGGTGTTCCTCGCGATGTACTACAAGCCCGACCCGGACACCGCGTACTCCTCGATCCAGAACATCACGGAGGAGCTCACGCTCGGCTGGCTCGTGCGCGGCATGCACAAGTGGGGCGCGAGCGTCTTCATCATCCTGATGTTCCTCCACATGGCACGCGTATTCCTGTTCGGCGCCTACAAGTATCCGCGCGAGCTGAACTGGATCCTCGGCGCGCTGATCCTCGTGAGCGGCATGGCCGAGGGCTTCAC
>DASTKF010000025.1:0-5070 GCA_035716065.1 Gaiella sp. | reverse complement strand
ACGCGCTCCGGGTCGTACGTGAGCAGGAAGAGGCGCTTGTAGGTCGCGATCCTGCGGGCGAAGCCGAGCGTCAGCGTGTCCTCGGCGAACGTCTCTGCGACGGCCATCACGTCGTCCGGGTCCTCGCCGCGCAGGAGCCGGTCCTGGACGGACTTCACCTTCACGTAGTCGACGAGGAGGCGCCGCGCCTCGTTGCGGGCAGCCCACAGTTCCTCGTCGGGAATCGCGTCGACGGGCGCCCACGTCTCCGGGTCGGACGCGCGGTCGAGCCACCCCTCGCCGAGGTGGCCGTCGAGCAGCGCCCGCATGGGCGACGAGAGGAAGCTGGGGAGGTGGACGCCGTTCGTGACGTGCGTGATCGGCACCTCGTCGGCGGACGCGTCGCCGAAGAGCGGACGCCACATCTCGCGCGCGACCTCGCCGTGACGCATGCTCACCGCGTTCGCGCGTCGGGAGAGCCGCAGGGCGAGCGGCGTCATGCCCGGCCACTCGTCGCTTCCGGGGTGGGTGCGGCAGAGGTCGAGGAACCGCGCCTCGTCGATGGCGAGGCGGGCCGGGAGGTCGGCGAACGCCTCGAGGAAGGACGACGTCTCGTACGTCTCGTTACCCGCCGGCACGGGCGTGTGGGTGGTGAAGACGCAGCGGTCGCGCGCGGCAGCGAGTGCGTCGTCGGCCGGCGTGCCCGCGGCCACCTGCTCGGCGGCCAGCTCGAGCGCGGCCAGGGCAGGATGCCCCTCGTTGAAGTGGAGGACGCCGGGCTCGATGCCGAGCGCGCGTAGCGCACGCACGGTCCCGAGGCCGAGCAGCCCGTACTGGCCGAGGCGCGTGAGCGGGTTGCCCTCGTAGAGCCGCGCTGTGATCCACCGGTCGAGCGGGTCGTTCTCCTCGAGCTCGGCGTCGAGGAGGTAGAGCGGCACGCGCCCGATCTCCGCTCGCCAGACGTGGAACGCGACCTCGCGGCCGAAGAAGGGGAACGAGAGCGTGAGCGGGCCACGGTTCTCGTCGCGCACCTGAACCGTCGGGAGCCGCTCGGGCATGATCTGCGTCCAGTACTCGTGCTGCAGCCCCGTCCTGTCGACGCGCTGCTGGAAGTACCCCTTGCGGTAGAGCAGGCCGACGCCGATCACCGGCAGCGCCAGGTCGCTCGCGGCCTTGAGGATGTCGCCGGCGAGCGCGCCGAGCCCGCCGGAGTAGATCGGCAGCGACGGATGCACGCCGAACTCGGCGCAGACGAAGCAGACGGGGCCGCCGAGGCCCTCGATCGGCGTCTCGGGGCGTGCGCGGTCCTCCTCCAGCACGCGCTGGAGGCGGGCGATCCGCTCGAGCGTCGGGCCATGGGATGCCGCGATCTCCGCCAGGTGTGGCGTCAGGTCGGCCAGCTGTCGCACCGGGTTTCGGGCGTGAAGCTCCCAGGCGTGCGGGTCGAGGGCGCGGAAGAGCTCCGCTCCGTCCGGGTCCCACGACCAGCGGTAGTCGAGCGCGATTCGCGCGAGCGGCGCGAGCTCCGCCGGCAGCCGCCACGCGAGCTCGGCGGCGCGCTCGTCCGCCTCCTGCGCTCCCGGCATGGCCGCGATGTCCACGATCCGCGTCGTGCTCACGGGGGTTCAACCTAGCCGAGGCCGGCTACGCGGCCGCGCGGAAGTGCTCGATCGTCGCCGCGACGCCGACGTCGAGCGGCGTGCGCGGGAAGGCGCCGACGTCGCGGTCGAAGCCGGCCGCTTCGAGCTGCGGCGGGAACGGGAGGGGGTCGCCCGACCACGTGATCTCGGCACCCGGCACGACCTCCGCGATCGTCGCGACGACCTCTTCCATCGACGCCACGGCCCCGGGGGCGTTGTAGACGGCGGCGCCCTCCCGCTCTGCTCCTGCCGCCGTGACGAATGCGCGCGCGACGTCGGGCGCGAAGTCGTACTGCGCGGTGCCCCCGTAGCCGATCGCGTAGGGCTCGCCTCGCGCGGCCGCGAGCATCGCCATCGTCGGCCCCGAGGTCATGCCCTGGTCGCGGCCCGGCCCGTAGACGACGTACGGCCGCAGGCCGATCGATGGAAGCCCGTTGTCGGCCGCATAGATGCGCGCCATCCCCTCGTCGGCGAGCTTCGAGACGCCGTAGAGCGTGCTCGGCGACGTCCCGCCCGTCTCGGGCGCGGGGGAGGGGTCGGAGGCGCTGTAGACCGCGGTCGAGCTCGCGTACGCGAGGCCGGGGATCCGGTCGAGGCGCCTCGACACGGCCTCGAGGACGTTGACGGTGCCCGCGACGTTGACCCGCATCCCGAGCGGCGGGTTCGCGCGCACGAACGGGACCTGGAGCGCCGCGAGGTGGACGACCCGCGTGATCTCGTGCTCGTCGAGCACCCGCTCGAGCGCGTCGAACTCGGTGATGTCGCCGCGGACGAGCGTCACGCGGGCCGCGTCGTCTCCGAGCACGAGGTCGAGCCTCGCCGTGTTCTCGCCGAGGTCGTAGCCGACGACGTCGTCGCCGTCTGCGAGCACCGCGCGCGCGACCCATGCGCCCAGGCAGCCGAGGACGCCGGTGACGAGGACCCGTTCGCTCACGAAAGGGGCGCGTCCTGGTACACCGTCACCGCGTCGGTGAAGAACTCGAGCGCTGCGCGGCCCTGCTCGTGCGGGCCGTAGCCCGACCCCTTGAGGCCGCCGAACGGCACGTGTACATCGGCGCCGGCCGTCTGCGAGTTGACGTGGAGGATCCCCGCCTGCAGCTCCTCCGAGAACCGCTGCACGGAATGGAGGTCACGGGTGAAGATCGACGCGGACAGGCCGTACTCGACCGCATTCGCCCGAGCGAGCGCCTCGTCGAGGGTGGCGAACCGGTAGAGCGAGGTGACCGGGCCGAAGACCTCCTCGCAGGAGAGGTTCGCATCTTCGGCAACGTCCTCGAAGACGGTCGGAGGGACGAGGTATCCGTCGCCCTCGGCGGCCTCGCCGCCTGCCAGCACCGTGCCGCCCTCGTCGCGCCCCCGCTCGATGGCGGCGACCACGTCGTCGCGTGCGCTCTCGCCCACGAGCGGCCCGACCTCGGTCTCCGGGTCGGACGGGTCGCCGACCTTGCCGGCGGCGACGCGCGCGAGGAGCTTGTCACGGAAGGCGTCGTACACGGCCTCCTGGACGAGGATCCGCCGCGTGGCAGTGCACTTCTGGCCTGCCGACCAGAATGCGCCGGCGTAGGCGGCCTCGACGGCGCGGTCGACCTCGGCGTCCGCCATCACGACGAACGGGTTCTGGCCGCCGAGCTCGAGCTGCACGCGGCAGCCGCGGGCGGTCGCGGCGGCTCGGACTCCGTGGCCCACCTCCACCGAGCCGGTGAACGAGATGGCGCGCACGTCGGGGCTCTCCACGAGCGCCGCGCCGACCTTCGAGCCGGAGCCGGTGAGCACGTTCAGGACGCCGGCCGGGAGCCCGGCCTCGGCGAAGCACTCCGCGACGTGGAGGCCGGTGCGCGGCGCGTCGTGCGCCAGCTTCAGCACAACCGTGTTGCCGTGGATCAGCGCGGGGGCGAGCTTCCAGACCGGGATCGCGATGGGGAAGTTCCAGGGCGTGATCAGGCCGACCACACCGACGGGCCGTCGCACGGTGTAGAGGCGCTGGAGCGGCACGGACGCGGCGTACACCTCGCCGACCGGCCGCCACGCCTCACCGGCGGAGAAGCGAAGGATCGTCGCGGCGCGGGCGGCTTCCATCCGCGCCTCCCGGAGCGGCTTTCCCATCTCGGCCGTCATGTCGCGGGCGATCCGCTCCGTGCGGGCCTCGATCGCGTCCGCCGCGCGGTGGAAGAAGGCCGCGCGAGCCGGAGCGGGAAGCGCCGCCCAGGCGGGGAACGCCGCAGCGGCAGCAGCGACGGCGCCGTGCGCGTCGTCGGCCGACGACGACTGGAAGACGCCGGTGACGGTCGCTGGGCTCCACGGGTCGCGCTTCTCGTAGGTCTCGCCAGATCCGCCTTCGAGCCATTCGCCGCCGACGTAGTTGCGGGCAGGCGTGTCGGTCAGCGTCTCGGTCATCGCGTGTCCTTTCAGAGGAGTGTGGTTGCCAGCGCGACCGGGTTCACGAGCGTGCCGATCTCGGGCACGTGGATCTCGACCCAGTTACCGGGGACCATGCTGAACGAGTCGGGCGGGACGAGGCCGGTACCCGTCAGAAGAACCGACCCGGGTGGGACCGGGTTCTCCTTCACGAGCCAGGTGGCGAGCTCGTCGAACGTGCGCACCATGTAGGTGGTCGAGGTCTTGTCCTCGTACAGCACGTCGCCTTCCTCGTTCGAGATCCGCATGATGATCTGGAAGCCCTGCGGCTCGCGCGGCGGGATGTAGAGCGCCGGGCCGATCGCGCAGGCGCCGGCGTACACCTTCGCCTGGGTGAGGTAGAGGGGGTTGGCGCCCTCGATCTCCCGTGAGGAGACGTCGTTGCCGATCGTGTAGGCGAGGATTCTGCCGCGCTCGCCGACCACGACGCCGATCTCGGGCTCGGGGACGTTCCACGTCGAGTCGCCGCGGATCCCGATCGGCTCGCCCGGCCCCACCGTGCGCCGGCCGGCCGCGTCCTTCAGGAAGAGCTCGGGCCGGTGCGCCTCGTAGACGAGGTCGTAGACGTCCCGGACAGCGCTCTCCTCGACGCGCGCGTCGCGGCTGCGCTCATACGTGACGCCGGCGCACCAGACCTCGGGCGGGTCGAGCGGCGTGATGAGCGTCAGGCCGTCGCCGAGCTCGAGGCTATAGGGGTCGGCCGGGGTCACGGGCCGTCCCTCGGGCGAGAACATCTCTCCACGGAGGAACGGCATCGGGTCCTCGATACCGGAGAGCTTCCGGAAGTGGCCCTCGTTGTCCACCTCGACTCCGACCGAGACTCTCCCGGCGCCGTCCACCCAGCGGACGATGCGGCGCATCAGTAGACCGCCCGGCCCCCGGAGATGTCGTACGTCGCGCCGGTCGAGAACGAGCACTCCTCGCTCGCCAGCCAGCACGCGAGCGTCGCGACCTCGGCTGCGGTGCCCATCCGGCCCATCGGGATGCGCTCGACCATGTACGTCACGTGCTCCTGGGTCATGCCTCCGAGCATCGG